>JACPMP010000024.1 GCA_016185915.1 Candidatus Woesearchaeota archaeon | reverse complement strand
TGCAGGCAAGTAACAACAGCAGCCCCGTCAAACTTTGCAGCGGCATTAACAGCGCAAAGCAAATTTGAAAATGCATCTGAACTGCCTCTGTCAATGCTTCTTTGTGCAGCAGTAAAAACAACCGGCTTGTTGAGATTTCTTAAAAAGAATGAAATCGCAGATGTTGAAAAATGCAATGTATCTGTTCCTTGAGTTACGACAACTCCAGCAACTTCATCATCATTAAGCTCTTTTGCAATTCTTCTTGCCATTAACTGCCAATCTTCTGGAGCCATATCCTCGCTCATAATGCCCATCACCTTTTCTGCTCTCAGATTTGCAATGTTTTGCAGCTCAGGAAGCATTGCCACAAAATCCTCTGCTGTGTAGTCAGCATAAACCCCGCCTGTCTTGTAATCAATTTTTGAAGAAATAGTGCCACCAAATGACAAGATTGAGACAGTATGCAGTCCTTTTTTATGACTTAGCTTAATTCTTTCCTCTTTTTTCTTTTCATATTTTTTTATGACTTCAATTTTTTTTATTTTTTTGTTGTCTATTCCTATGTTGTATCCATTGTCCAATTTTATTATTGTATTGTCTTTCTCAAAAATCTCAGGACGAGGCATTAGGATTCCTTCATAAATCTGTCCATCAGTATAAATTTTAACTATATCACCATATTTGGGTTTCATAAATGGAAAAGGAGAATAAGTTTATTTAAAGGTTTTGATGAAAATATTCAAAAATTAAGTAGAAATCCAATTATAAACCCAAGCAAGAATAATGCCCCAGATTAAACCACCAACAAACAAAGCAACAACTCCGATAACAAAAGCATCAGCAGTTATTACAGCAGGCTGTATAGAAATCATGTTATAAGTTATCTTTTTTGCAAGATTAACAACAAAATTAGGAAATAACCAAATAATTGTGGTGCGAATTGTATAGAGAATTGCTAAGAAAACACCTAAGGTTAATCCAATTGATGAAGGTTTTAGTTTTGGCATTTTTAATTTTATATTTTAATTATTTTTAAATTCAAACTGCCTTTGGCAAAATTGTTTTATATTTTTGTTGATTTAATCTTCAATCCGCGACTTCGTCGCAAATTCTTGTGCTCAACAAAAATCTTCTGCCATTGATTTTTGTCTCGCCTATTCATTCACTAAAAACAATCAAAAGCGGTTTATTTTTATCATGTTGTAAATCTAAAAGTCGTTCTCGTTTTTTGTTTTTTTTATTTTAATGTATTTCGATTTTGAAAATTGAATGAATAGTATTTAATACTCAAATTTTACCCCATATAACCAGGCTTCTCATCAAGCATCTGCTTTGCTCTTGCAGCAGTAAAGTGCTCTAGTAATTCTTCATATGCCCTCTCTACATCTTTTGTTACGCTTGGCCTTACCTTTTCAAGAGCCTGCTCAAAGTGCTTTTTAAAGATTTCCCTTGAATTTATATCCTCTCTTAAGGCGAGAATTGCAGCTTCCCTGCATACCGCCTCAATATCAGCCCCGACATAGCCCTCTGTTTTCTTTGCAAGATATCTTAGGAAATCTTCTCTTGATTTAATTTCGCCATTTTCAAAATCGGGTTCAAATTCTGTTTCTGTTGAAACTTCTCCCCCTTTATTTACAGTTTTAGTTGCCAACATTTTCTTTTGCTTGAGCTTTTCTTGAGCTTCAACGCTTATAGGCATCCCTTTTGTATGCACTTTGAATATCTCAACCCGTGTACTTTCATCAGGTATATGTGTTAAAATCATCCTGTCAAATCTGCCTGGTCTTAGCAATGCAGTATCAACAATATCTGGCCTGTTTGTAGCTGCAATCACAACCACATCGTGCAAATCCTCCAAGCCATCAATCTCCGTCAGCAATTGATTTACGACTCTTTCACTTACATGGCTGTCAGAGCTTAAGCCTCTTCTGGGAGCCAATGCATCAACCTCGTCAAAGAATATAATACATGGGCTAACTTGCCGAGCTTTCTTGAAAACTTCCCTAACTGCCTTTTCGCTCTCCCCAACCCATTTTGATAACAATTCAGGCCCTTTTACCAATATAAAATTTGCTTCGCTTTCATTTGCGACAGCTTTCGCTAACAATGTCTTACCTGTTCCTGGTGCACCAAATAACAAAATGCCTCTAGGCGGCCTTACACCAAGTCTTTTGAAAGCTTCAGGGTGCTTCAAAGGCCATTCAACTGCTTCAATAAGCTCTTGCTTTACATTGGTTAATCCGCCAATGTCATTCCATTTGACATTTGGAATCTCAACAAGAACTTCCCTTAACGCACTTGGTCTTACAACCTTCAAAGATTCTTTAAAGTCTTGTTGCTTGATAACCAGTTTTTCAAGCAGTTCCTTAGGCAATGGCTCATCTTCTTTTAATTTTATATCAGGAAGAACCTTACGAAGCACAATCATTGCTGCTTCCTTAGCCAATGAAGCTAAATCTGCTCCAACAAAACCATGGGTTACTTCGGCCAATTCCTTTAGCGAAACTATTTTTGTGTCATTGATTATTTTTTCCATGCACCTCTTTAGCTTCGTTATATCGATTTTTTTAAACAATTCGTTCTTTTCAGGATTTTCAACGAGATACTTGTTGATTGTTCTTTCCAGGCTTCTTGAGTTTGCGTCTTTGTACCTTAAAAGATTTAAGATTGCCTCCTTGTATTCTTGCTCAAAATCGCTTTCTTTTACAATATTCTCTCTTGTGAACATTGGCATATTTCTTGTATGAATCTTCAGAATATTCAATCTTCCTTCCTTGCTTGGCACTCCAATTTCTATCTCTCTGTCAAATCTTCCTGGTCTTCGTAATGCTGGGTCAAGAATGTTAGGAACATTTGTTGCTGCTATCACAACAACTTTTCCTCTGGACTGCAAGCCATCCATTAAAGCAAGAAGTTGCGCAACAACCCTTCTTTCAACTTCTCCCCTTGTTTCTTCTCTTTTTGAAGCGATAGCATCAATCTCGTCAATGAAAATTATAGAAGGTGCATTCTTTTCTGCTTCTTCAAATTTTTTACGAAGGTTTTCTTCCGACTGACCATAATATTTAGAATTATGCAGCAGTAACAGATTTTGCGTGACGAAACTGCCCTTATCGACACTAAAATCGTATAATTCTTTCTCTCCAACAAAATTTATTGTTTTTATTTGCTCCCATCCTATGTCTTTTCTGTTTAGTAAATTAAATTCTTGGACTAGATTATGATCTATAATCCCATACTTATCTGCTAAATTGAAAAGTTTATTCAAAGAATATCTTGTAAATCTGCCTTTTCCATAAATGTAATAGTCATTATTTCTAAAATTTTCATACAGCATTTTTTCCTTTATCGACTTAACCAAATAAGTTGGAATCGGTATATTCTCAAACTCTTTTATCTTCTGATTTAGGTTGATTCTCCTAATTTTTTCTAGTTTTGAAGAGGAGCTTCCAATTGA
>JACPMP010000031.1 GCA_016185915.1 Candidatus Woesearchaeota archaeon | reverse complement strand
TCCAATTATCCACTTCTTTATAGAAATCTTCAACTATAAAAGGGCCATTGTAAGTTGTTCTCAAGTCATAAAGGACTTGCTTTCTTTCCATCATTGTTAACCACATCAGTGAGTTTACATATTAAACTTGCTTAAAAGCATTAACCCTCTTTTACATTATACCCAATCTTCTTTAACATGCCAATTAGATCTCTCTTACTGATTTTATTTTCATCGTATTCTATTTCAACTCTGCCAGAATTGTCTTTTGTTTTCACGTTTTTGATTTCCTTTTTTACATTCGGCAAAAGATTGACGGGAATAGGACAAACATTTCCTTTGCAATTCTTATCTATTCTTAAATTAACCTTCATTTTTCCCTGCCTTTTTTCTTAGAGCATCTTCTTTAGGTACGCCAACAAATTCAAGCTTTCCATTGATCACAATGCCAGGGGCAGACATTATAGGATATTTCTCTAAAATTTTTGGATTCTTTGTCACATCTATCACTGCATACTTAACTTTAATTTTGTCTAACATTTTCTCTACTGTTGCACACCCAGAGCATCCAGGTGTTGTTAATATTTGCACTTCAACCATTTTATCACTTCACAAATTGCTTAGGATTGCTGTCAAATGCCCACTTGCAAGTAGAGTTGCAAAAGCTGTAAGTTTTGCCTTTGTATTTTGATGTAATTTTTCCTTCCTTAGCTTCCATCCCACAAACTGGGTCTTTTGCCATTTAGCCAACCTCCTGTTTCGGTTTTTTGATGTTATACCAAACTATTGGAATGATTATCATTGCTGCAAGAACATAAGGACCAAGCCACTGCGGAACTGTCTGAAGAATTATACTTGTTTCTGTGCTAAGCTTCTCAGCCTCTTGCAATTTGCCTCCTGTAAGCGTGCTTATCAGGCTATTCCATCCTTCGTGCATAGGACTTTCTTCAAACCATCCCCTGAAAAGCCCTGTTATGACAAAAAGAATCGCACCGATAATTATTAATCCCCAAGCTGTCCATTTTCTTACGCTTCCAGCTCTTTTTGCTATTGCTTGTGTGGCATTTATTCCTAGTATGCCTAAAACTGCCAAGAAAATCAAGGGAATAGCCCTTCCTATGCCGTGTATGGCAAGCAATGACCAACCTGTCAATATACTAGCCGAACTTATTGCATATGTCAGCAGAACATAAAAAACTGGATTTGGGCAGCCGACGCCTACATTTGCAAGTATCAAACCCATTGAAAATACTTTAAGATAATCTCCTTGTTTGTTGATAAATGACGGAAGTGGACCTTCATATCCTGGTATTTTCATTTTTATTAGCCCAAGCTCTGATAGACCAAAAACAAAGGCCAAACCTCCGCCTATTATTCCAGCAATTACATTTGCGGTTAACAAACCAGTTATTCTTCCAATCTGAGGGAAAATTAACCCATAAATGCTAAATGTTATTATCATTCCTAATCCAAACAACAAAGCCATTACCAAACCCTTTTTGGCACTTTGGTTCATAGCTATTGGCACAATGATAAATGCTAGCGGCAATGTGCAAGGAAGAAATATCATAGATAGTCCAGCTATGAATGACAGCGTGTAACTAACCGATTGAGCAGGGTTGGTGAAGAATGAAAACAAGCCAATTACTATAATTGAGAAAAGTGTGAATGCTGTTATTACCAAAACTTTCTTTTAAAATCTACAAAATTTAACAGCATCCTTTTCCCTTTCCCATTTTGGTACCTCCTTTAGCTCTCTAATATATATTTATTTAGCTGTATTTCGCAAATTTCATTGCCCTAGTGCTTTCTGTAAGACCGCTAGTCTACTTTTTACAATTTGTATTGCATAGGCTTTGTTTAGTTTCTTATTTAGCTTGTCAGCAAGGTCAACGTCTCCAAAAACATCTCTTACCCATGTAGCAAAGTCATTTTTCTCTTTATTTACATGGTAAGAAAATGTTTGTCTCTTCATTCTTTTTAGTGCATGTGGTAACTCCGCAAGGTTTTTTATTATCTGGCCGTCATTTGACCAGAAACAATTTTCATCTCTTACATTTACCAAGCACCTCTGTGCTTCTCTTTTATCCATGGTTTTTCACCTCCATTGCTTTAATCTATTCCAACAACTATTTTTATACGGTCTTTCTCTTTTAGGTCAAATATTTCTTTGTATTGACTTAGTGTAAATCTGTGCGTTATTGCTTCGTCTAAGATATTATTAAATTTTTTATTAATTCTTTTAATGTCGTTAATGGCCATAACAAAATGATTTCTATTTGAATTAACACTGCCAACAATAACTTGATTGTGCCTCACAATTTGCCTTAATATGGCATGAGCATCAAAAATTGTATGTTTTTCACCTTTTGGAATGCCAGTCATTACATAAATACTGCTTCTGGACATATAAGGAATTAAGCTTATAGCCAAATCAGAGGCTCCTGACGCCTCAAAAATAATATCAAGAGTGCCCACATTGCAACATAGATTTACAATATCTTCCGGTTTTTTGTTTCTTGCGTCAATGTATTGTGCACCAAGTTCTTTAGCTAACTGTATCTTTAAACTTGCTTCATCAACAATTTCAACAACATAAGTGTTGACCCCCCCAAGCCTTAACAAGCAAGTTGCCAGAAAACCTATTGGGCCTGCTCCAATAACTAATGCAGTTTTACAATGCCCCCATTCTTCCTCCTCGAATCTGTGTTTGGGGTGTGCACAACTCCATGGCATTCTGCTTTGTATTATTTTTATTTGCTCTATGCCTTTTTCAGCAATACTCAAAGGTTCTATAAAAACACCATATTTTTCAAGTTCTTTTGGTACTTTAACAACATATTCCTCTTCGTCAACTACATACTTTGTAAGAAAGCCATGCAATTTGTGTATGCCTCTTTCCTTAAATAAACCTGTCATACACATATCGCTTTGACTATGCAGGCATGGATTGCATATGCCACAACTACGCCTCACAGTTGCTGTAACTAAATCACCTTCCTTCAAAGTTTTTACTTCGCTGCCAATTTTTTCTACTGTACCTATCACTTCATGCCCAAGTGTTATGAAGTCTTCTCCTTCTGCTATGTCTTTAGAATCATACTTAATCATATTAAAATCAGTACCACAAATTCCTGTTTCTTTAATTTTGATTAGAGCTTCAGTAGGTTTTGTTATTTTTGGTATAGGTATTTGTGCTTCTTGTATTCCTTTTGCATTTCTTTTGAGTCCAATTGCAAGCATTGTTTCGGACATTTTTATTCAACACAGCAGCTCATTTTAGCTACATCTCTGTAAAATGACTGTGCTGCTATTTTCATTGCTTCTGAAAGTGTTGGGAATACATGAACTGTGTCAATTATATCATCAACTGTAAGCTTTAACTTTACAGCCAAGACTCCTTCATGAATCAAATCTGCAGCATGGGGTGCTAGAATATGCACACCTAAAATCTGTTTTGTTTTTTGATTAGCTACAATCTTTATAATGCCTCTTGTATCTCCAATAATATGTGATTTTGGAACAAGAGAGAATGGAACTATACCACATCTACACTTTATACCATTTCCAATAGCTTGCTTATCAGTAAGCCCGACGCTTGCTACTTCTGGGTATGTAAAAA
>JACPMP010000030.1 GCA_016185915.1 Candidatus Woesearchaeota archaeon | reverse complement strand
ACAGCTTTTTTAAAATTCCTTTTTATTATTGTCTTTCCAATTAAAGAGTTGTTTTTGCTGAATCTCTGAGGCCCATAAAGGTTTGGCACTTTTATTTTCTTATTTTGAAGGGATTTTATTTTTTTAATTTCCTTATTGTTTAAACTTCTTATTGTTATTGTAAATTCATTCCCTTCCAAATTTCCCAGAGAAATTGGCCCTTTACCATTGCCCAAATACTTTAATTCTATATTATTAAAATTAGTATTCTCAAAATTTTTCATCCCTCTGAAAATTGATATTTTTTGCTCTGTTATAGCATTTTTATCCTTGTTGCCGGCAAAACCGAAATATTTTAGCGGAATTTTGAATTTTTTTGATAGAACTTGCAGTGCATCAATTGTTGTGTAATTTATTTTTTTAAGAATAAAATAAGAATATGTTCCATTAAGCTGTGAATTTATCTGGCTTACTTCTTTTACAATAAAATCTTCCGGGAGATGCTTGATTTGGTGCATAAAAGCAGGATATTTGTAGAGGTTTATTAAATTTGACAAAAAACCGAAACTTTTATATACTAATTACCACATTTGTATACGAATGACAGAAACGGTATCGGTGAGGATAGATAAGTCGGAATTGAAGGAAATTAATGAGATATCCAAGCTGGAGAAAAAAA
Organism: Candidatus Woesearchaeota archaeon; assembly: GCA_016185915.1. Classification (GTDB taxonomy): domain Archaea; phylum Nanobdellota; class Nanobdellia; order Woesearchaeales; family GW2011-AR4. The sequence continues at coordinate 21,620 of JACPMP010000030.1, read as the reverse complement.
CAAAGTCTAGTGTGCTGCGAGAAGTGCTGGAAAAAGGGATAAAAGAGAAAAAACTTGAAATGGCGTTGGAAAAATTTCGGAAAAACGAAGCAACTGCCTGGAAAGCTGCAAGAATGGCGGACACCCCACTAACAGTGTTTATGGACATTTTAGTCCAGAGAGGTATTGACTTTCATTATGGAGTAAAGGAACTTAAAGAGGACTTTGAGGGATTGATTTGATTATCAACGCTTCTCCTTTGATTATACTTGGCAAGTTAAATAAAATAAGCATTCTAATAAAGATTTATAAAAATCTAGAAATTACTAATAAAGTTTACGAAGAAGTTGTATTAAAAGGAATTGAACAGAATGCAAGTGATGCATTTATTGTAAAGGAATATATTAACAATAAAGAAATTAAAGTTTTTAATTTAGATAAAAAATTTCTTGATATAGCCAATAAGATTCAACTTATATATAGCATAGATATAGGAGAAGCTGAAACTATTGCATTGGCTTTGCAATTGACTCAAAAAGAAATAATCATTGATGAGACAGCTGCAAGAGAAGCTGCAAAATCGTTTGGCATAAAGCCGACAGGGTCATTGAGGATTTTGCTGATTGCTTATCAAAGAAATCTAATAATCAAAGAGGAAATAAATGATTTAATAGCTAAAATGCAGGATTCTAAGTACAGATTCAGTCCTAAAGTCTTGATTGAATTTTGGGAATTGTTTGAAAGAATGAGAAAATAGTTTAAATACAATTCGAAAACCCGCCTATCTCTGATAGTAAACCCTAAATCCCTTTAGTTGTCGCCTTCGTTAAATTTCATAAAAGGAAAGAAAGAAGAAATGCTTTGCACTTCTTACAAAAATTTAACGGTTACGCTTTGCTCCACCCAAATTTTTGCTTTTACTAAAGATTATACCAATAAGTTTATAAAATTGCTATTTTTGAATTACTTAATATATGATAACAAAAATAACTCAGGAAAGTATTAATAAGACATTTAATAAGTATAGTAGGCAATTTGAAGGAGTAAAAGAAGATTATTTTGGATTGTTATTTATTTCTAATAAATTTAAGATGCCTTTAGAAGAAACATCAACACATATTGCATTTGGAGGAAATGACTATGGAATAGATGCATTTTACTTTGATGAAGAAAAAAGAAATTTGTATTTATATCAATTTAAATGGTCAGTAGATCATATGTTATTCAAGGATTCATTTAAAAGACTAATCAATAAAGGAATTGAAATAATCTTTGGCAGTTCTTTTCAGGATAGACATCAAAATCAAGTTATAGTAAAACTAAAAAGCAGTATTCAAGAGAACAAAGATGTTATTAATCGAGTCTTTATTCATTTTGTATTTAAGGGGGACATCAAAAAAGCTGAACAAAGTACAGTTCTATCCAGTTTAAGAGAAGATTTAGAAACAAAATTTGATTATAGATTAAAAAACTTTTTTAACAGAGATATAGATTTTATATTTCAGTACATTTCCAATGAAAAAAATATTGGAACAGATGTGCAGATAAAAAAACATTCTAAATATGAGATAGTTTTTGAGCAATGTTTGGATTTTAGTAGCGGCGAAAATAGATTGATGATTGTTTTTATTCCTATTACTAAGATCTTACAAATGTATAATGATTTAAGAGAGAAATTTTTTGATAAGAACATTCGTTCTGGATTGGGTGAAGGTAAAGCAACCAACAAAGAGATTAAAAGATCATTAAAGAAAATTATTGCTGATGAAGAACCATCAGAAAATTTTACGTTTTACCATAATGGAATTTCTCTAACTACAAAAGAGGAAATGACCATAGATGAGATTGAAAAGAAAATAACAATGATTGAACCAAGAATACTAAATGGTGCTCAAACAGTTAAAATATTGCATCAGTTTGTTGAGGACAATAAGACAGATGAAAGATTAATAGAAAAGCTTAGCTTAATTAAAGTTCTAGCCAGAGTTATCAAATCTCCTGATGATAAATTTCTCACACAGGTTACAATAAATAATAATCGACAAAATCCAATAAGACCTTGGAATTTAAGAGCTAATGATGAAGTCCAATTAATGTGGGAGGATAGGTTTAGAGAATCGCTTGGTTTATATTATGAAAGAAGAGAAAATGCATTTGAAAATATGAGTGATGAAGAATTGGAAGAGTTAGGAATTATGGAGTACGATGCTATAGAAGTTACACATTTTGCTAAAACACTTTTAGCTTGGCAAGGAGAAACTGATAAAATGTCCAGAATTAGTGAAATCTTTGAAAATGAAAATTATTATAAAGAAACATTTAGGGATAGATACTTTGATGTGGATATAAGAAAATTAATACTCTTTTACAAAATTGGACGTAAATTGACTGCAATTAAGAACGAAATTTTAAGAAAGGGTTATAATAAATATGACTATTTAAAACACGCTACTAATTTGATATGGGCCCTTTTAGTTCAAGGGCTGCTTAATGATGATGAGTTAGATAAATATTTAGAAAAATATGGAAATTCTTTAGGTGTTGAGGGAGAATATAATAAAATATTGAAAGATATTGCTTCTAGAAAAATAAGAACCATTTTTGGTAATACATTTACTAAAAGGAAATATGAAGAATACCTAAACGATAAGAAATACTCCTTCTTAAGAAGTAAGTCTACATATGATGAGTGTATGGAAAATGCTAGAAAATTATATAGATGGGATAAAAGTAATTACTAGTAAAAGCAAAAACTACGGCGACAACTGGGATTTACGGCGGGTTTTCGAACTTTTCGGAACGAAACTTTTGAGAACTTCGTAACTCAAAAGGCATTTGCTAGGAATTTTCCAAATCTTATCTCCCAATCAGCTTAATCACATCAATCATTCGCTCGCTGAAGCCCCACTCATTGTCATACCATGCGATGACCTTGACAAAATTGCCTCCGATTACATTCGTCAATTCAGAATCAAAAATAGAAGAATTTGGGTCTGTAACTATATCAACAGATACAATTGGCTCTTTTGTAAATTCAAGAATTCCTTTTAGCTTGTTTCCTGCTTGTTCAAAAACTTTATTTATCTCTTCTTTTGTGGTGTTTTTTTCTAACTCACAAACAAAATCTGTTACAGAGCCGTTTGCAACTGGAACTCTAAATGCTAATCCATCAAGCTTTCCTTTAAGCTCTGGAATCACTTCTGCTACTGCCTTTGCTGCTCCAGTTGTTGTTGGTATTATTGATTGAGTGGCATGCCTTGCCCTTCTCAAATCTTTGTGAGGCGCATCAACTAGCTTTTGGTCAGCAGTATAAGCATGAATTGTTGTCATAAAGCCCCTTTTAACTCCAAAATTATCATGAAGTATCTTCACAACAGGAGCCAAGCAGTTTGTTGTGCATGATGCATTTGACACAATGTGGTGCTTGTTTTTATCATACATTTTGTCGTTAACACCCATTACAATTGTAATGTCGGGATTTTTTGCAGGAGCGCTTATAAGCACCTTTTTAGCGCCTGCATTAAGATGCTGCTGTGCGCCTTCCCTATCAGTAAATTTGCCTGTGCTTTCAACAACAACATCAACTTCCATATCTTTCCATGGAAGCTGTTTAGGGTCCAAGACTGAAAGAACCTTAATTTTTTTACCATCGATAATCAAAGAATCTTCTGTGTGCTCAACAGTTCCGTTATACTTTCTATGCACAGAATCATACTTAAAAAGGTGCGCCAAAGTCTTCGCATCAGTAATATCATTAACAGCAACCCAGTTTATATCTTTATATTTTATTCCTGCCCTTAGAACCAACCTTCCAATCCTTCCGAAACCGTTGATTGCGACATTTATCATTCAAACCACTTTTCACTGAATTAATTTTGGTGTTATCATATTTATTTTATTGTTTTTTATTTTTTAATGTTTTTATTGTTGAATTTTTTAATTATTGAATTTGTTTTATTGAAATATTAAAAATTATAACTTATATAAAAAGATTGTGGGTTAAGGTTGGTTAGTCTCTGGCTCTGTTAAATTTATTTGATATTTAATGGTTTTTCTGGTCTTTTAGTGCAATACCCACATTTTGGGTCTGAGCATTTTGATTCCAGCCATATGTTGCATTTTGGACAGAAATAAGCATCGTAATCCTCATAATAAACTCGTATCGTTCCGCAGCTTTCATGTTTTTTGTTTTCAGCATCCAAAAAACCGCTGATAATTTTATTTCCTATCTTTACTGTAGACTCCCCCACATTCTCTTCTACTTCCATTTTTTAATATTCTGATTGTAACAAATAATTCATTCCATAAATAATTTATAAAAATTAAAAATCATTTTTTCAAACATCTAATCATCTCCTTCAAACTTCTCGTATTAATAATGTCCTTCTTTGTTGCCCATCCCCTTCTTGCAGTTCCAATCCCTAACTTAATGAAATGCAATTGGTCTGTGTTATGGGCATCTGTACTTATAACCAATTTGACTCCTGCTTTTACAGCAGCCCTTACATGAGCATCTCTCAAGTCCATTCTTTCAGGATAAGAGTTTATTTCCATTACTGTATTTGTTTTTTTGGCAGTATCAAAAACTTCCTCTAAATTAATCTCGTAAGACTCTCTTTTTGTTATTAATCTTCCAGTTGGATGTGCAATAATGTCAACATTCTCATTTTCCATTGCTTTGAACATTCTTCTTGTTATTTTTTCTTTTGAATTTTTAAAGCCAGAATGAATTGATGCAACAACAATATCAAGTTCTTTCAGAACTTTATCAGGCATGTCAAGAGTTCCATCATCTTTTATATTGACTTCAACACCTTGCAGTATTTTAATGCCGCTTAATTTTTTATTCGCTTTTCCAATCTCTTTTCTTTGCTCAGCAATTCTTTTTTCATCTAAAGCGTGTGCAATAGCCAATTTTCCAGTGTGGTCGGTTATGCAAATATACTCGTGTCCAAGTTTTTTTGCAGCAATTGCCATTTCTTCAATTGTGTTATTGCCATCGCTCCATTTTGTGTGCATTTGCAAGTCCCCTTTTATATCATTGTAGCCAATTAATTTTGGCAACATATGATTTTGAGCTAATTCAATTTCACCTTCATCTTCTCTCATTTCTGGCTCAATGTAATCTAAGCCCAATTTTTTATAGACCTCTTCCTCTGTTCTGCCAGCAACTCTCTTATTCGATTTGTTATTAAATAAACCATACTCGCTCAACTTAAGCCCTTTTTCAATTGCTATTCTTCTTAAAATTATGTTGTGCTCCTTGTTGCCTGTGAAGTAAAGCAGGGCTGCACCAAAAATATTGTCATCAAGCACCCTTAAATCAACTTGAATGCCTTCTTTCAACCTTATAGAAGATTTTGTATGCCCTTTAGCAAGCACATCAGCAACATTCGGCATTTTTGTAAAGAAATCAATAACTTTTGCAGGAGCTTTTGATGTGGCAAGAATGTCAATGTCACCAATTGTTTCCTTCATTCTTCTAGTTGAACCTGCAATACTCACTTTAGTTACTTCCTTTAGGGTTTCCAACATTCTTACGACTTCTTCTGCGCTGCTTAAAGCAAATCCCAAAGGAGTTCTTTCGCTTGTTTTTCTTGCAAACTCTATGCTTTTTAGAATATTTTGTTCAACTATTGGTCCAAGTCCCTTTATCTCTTGTATTTGCTTTAGTATTGTTTTTGGTCCAACTCCTTCAATTGCACCAAGCTGCTCCATGTCAACAGGCGTTGCTTTTTTTAATTCTTGAAGATATTTTGATTTACCATTCTTCAAGAAATCATCAATTTTTTTTGCAATACCCTCTCCAACACCAGGAAGCTCCATTAGTTTGTTTTCTTTCCAAACTTGCTCAATATCTTCAGAAAGTCCTTCAATAACCAAAGCGGCCTTTCTATAAGCCCTTACTTTAAATGGCTCATTGGCAAACTCAAGATAATCCGCTATTGTGCTTAGAAGCTCTGCGACTTCAAGGTTTTTCATAGAAAGAGATTTTTATTTTTATGTATTTAAATATTTGGAGGTTTTGGTAGCTTTGCCCGAAAACTGCCATTTGCCCGAAAACTCCAGAATCTGCCCGAAAAGTCATAAATCATAATCATTAGCTGTAAAAGCTCCTCAACGTGAATGCCTTATGTAAAACATGAGGCACGATGCAAACCCATTTTATCTACCATAAGGTTTAAATATCACCTTAAACTTATTCCTATCTGGGGGTAGGTTCAAAGTGATTTTCTCTATAGCATAGGATAGACTCCAAAAATCACTTTGAGGTAAGAAAATGACAATATGTGTAGCTGCTGTATGCAAACATGAAGATAAAGACCTGTTTGTAATAGCAACAGACCATATGATAAGTGTGGGAATAGGTCAATTTGAACATGATATTAAAAAACATAAGAAAATAGATGATAAAAGTATAATTGCTATGCTTTCAGGCAATGCATTGATATTCAATGAACTCATTGATGGTATAGAAACAAAACATTCATTCGCTGATATTAAAAATTTAATTTACACTAATTTTGTTAAGAAAAAGCAAGGTTGGATACAAAAGGAATTGTTAAGTAAATTTAATTTAACTGAAAGTGATATTAAAGAACTCATCATGGGAAAAGTACCAATGAATCCTTTTACCATAAAACTTGTTGAACAAGTTATAAAAGCAGAATTAAAAACTTCCATCCTTTTGGTTGGATGCGAAAATGGAAAGAATCATATAGCTGAAATTAATGAATATGGAATTGATAATTTTGATGACATACACTTTCATGCAATAGGCTCAGGCAGTATGCAAGCAGCAAATACACTATTATTTCAAAAACAATCTAAAAATGATAATCTAAAGACAACGATTTACAATGTTTATAAAGCGAAAAGAAATTCAGAAGTATCTGTTGGTGTTGGTAGGGATACGGATGTATTGGTATTGAATGATCATGAAGCTATTGAACTTAAAAAAGAAGACTTAGATTTATTAGATAAGATATACCAAAATGAGTTATCATTAGGGAAAAATTCAGAGGACTTAAAGAAAATTAATATTAAATTTAGTAATAAAAAAGTTATACCCAAACTCAAGTAACTGGAGGAAAAAACCATGACAAAACTAACACAAGATACGGAACAAACTGGTTACTCTTTAGGTGGTCTAAACAGACAATTTGTAGAGAGTATAGAAAATGATATTATAGATTTTGTTTTGCCTTCAAACACAAAGGACAAAAACACCAATTAATTTTTTTAATTTTTTTCACTAAGCATAATGAAAATTTACACTCCCTTATACAAAAACTGGTTTGCTTTCCTAAGCAACTCCTTTGAGTTATTAAAAGTCAGCTTTTTCATTGCATGCTCATAACTCGCCCAAGCATATCCAATATGCTCAAATGACAGCTTTACTTCTTCTGTTGCCGATTGTGCAAGAAAGAAAATTACTTCCTTATAGATAGCTTCATCTCCTTTTTTATAGAAATATTTGATTGTTTCCCTAAATCCATCAACAAACTCAAAATCTTCAATGCCTGTTTCTTCTTTTATCTCACGAGCAGCAGTTTGTTCCTCAGTTTCTTTTTTTTCCTGATTGCCTTTTGGAAAATCCCAATGCTGTGCTTCATAATGCAGAAGAAGATACTTTATAGAATCATCTTTTTGTTTTTTGAAAACTATTGCTCCACAACTATTTTCTGTCGGCATTTGAGTTTGAAAATTTTGCTGTATATAAAAACTTTTATTACGAACTAATATAAATATCTAAACATTTAAATATAACCTATACTATATAACATATACTTTAAAATATATATGTTATAAAATAACAAAGTTTATATATAACAAGTACTCTTAGCGTCTGCAATAGCTTTCTGAATCTATTGCAGTTCATATTTATAAGTTAATCATCCAATTTTAATTGAAAAGGGGTGGAAAGGCAAAGCGTAAAGATAGGTAGGGGTATTTATGGATATTATGTTTTTAATTTATCCCACCTTTTAAGGGGGCGTAGGAGTTTTTCTATCACCTCTTTTCTTCTATGCTCAACCTTAAAAGAGTGGGATTATATATTCAATTTAAACAGCAAAAAATGAAAATAACCAACTTAAAAATATACGACACTGTAAAGGAAGTAATTGGTGAAGAATCCATCAAAATAATTGAGTATCTCAAAGACAAGAAGAATATTTCTGATTTCAAAATAGCTGAGAAGGTTGACAAAGATATCCATGAGGTTAGGAACATTCTATACAGGCTTTATGATAATAATCTTGTATCTTATTACAGGAAAAAGGACAGGCAAAAAGGATGGTACATAAGCTACTGGACATTTAATAAGAAAAGGGTTAAAGAGCTGATTGATAAAATAAACAAGGAGAAATTAGCTAAATACACTGTCAGACTCAAGGAAGAAGAATCCAATCTTGGCAATTTTTACTTGTGCCCTAATGCTTGTGTTAGAGTGGGCTTTGAGAAGGCAGTTGACTTAGAATACAGATGCCCTGAGTGCGGTAACATATTGAATCATCAAGATAACACAAGAACAATTGATTTCTTAAGGAGCAAGATTAAAGAATTGCAGATGAATGGCAAGGCGCTGAAGGGAAGGGCTTAGGTATTTTTTTGATTCATTTTTTGTAAATGTTTAAATATAATAAATAATTTACGGAGCAAATGCCAAGAATATTTGAGACAAAAGATAAATCCGGAAGAAATATTTATCTTACAGATGAGAGATGGAAACATATTCTCAAGCATCTTGAGATGGCTAATCAAGTGGAACAGATTAAAGATACTTTATTGCATCCTGATACCATAGTAACTGTAGAGCATGACCCGGATGTACATTTTTATTACCGATATTATAAAAATAGAAAGGAATACTTATTTATTTCCGTTAAGTATTTAAATGGCGAAGGCTTTATCATTACCAGCTTTTATACTGATAAGATAAAATGAGCAACGAACTCAACCTTTATTATGATGAGGAAGGAGATTTCTTAGAATTAAATATAGGAGACTATACTGAAGGGCACTTTAAAAATTTGGGTGAAGGCGTATTTGAAAGAATAGATAAAAAAACTAATAAGGTTACTGGAATAGCAATACATGGGTTCAGAAAAAGAACACAAGGATTAAAGGATGTGAGAGTGACCTTACCAGTCAAGATTCAGTTGTATTCATGAAATTTTAATTTATCTTTTCCTTATCTTCGTCACAAAAAACCCCTCAGTATCATTATCCTGCGGCCAAATCCTCAAGCATTTTTTTATTTCTTCATTATATCTTTTGCCTTCAAACTCCAAAATTGCGGGGCTTCTTTTTAATTTTAAGTTTATTTCTTCCAATTTTGCATTTTCATACTTATTTGTTAAAAAATCAACAACTGCTTCATTTTCTTCTGGCTCAAGAGAGCAGGTTGAATAAATCAAAGTTCCATCTTGTTTTAAAAGATTAAATCCAGTTTCAATCAACTGCTTTTGGGTTATTGAAAGCCGCCTTACCATGTCTGGATTCCAGATTCCAATTGTCTTCAAACTCTTCCTTATTGTTCCAGTGCCAGAGCAAGGGGCATCAACAAGAACTTTGTCAAACTCTATTCCTGCTTTCCTGAACCATTGACCTTCCATCAAAGTAATCATTGCATTTGTAACACCACATCTTTGAAGGTTTATTGATAATGGCTTCATTCTTTCATAAGTATAATCATTTGCAATCAAAATGCCTTTGTTTTGCATGTATTGTGCAATCTGAGTTGTTTTGCTTCCTGGCGAAGCAGCTATGTCCAAAACAATCTCGCTAGGTTTAGGCTCAAGTACAATGGGCGGAATCATAGATGCTGCTTCCTGCGTGTAAAAATAGCCGAGAGAATGCTCAATCAAATTGCCAATATCCCTTCTTTCCTTTTTTGCATGCTCAATCCAAAAGCCCTCTTTGCACCATGGTATCTGTTCCAAGGTCCAATTTTTTTCTAACCTTTCTTTTAATTCTTTTATTGAAATTTTTAAAGTGTTGACTCTGATTGAGCGTCTTAAAAAAGTCAATGAGCATTGCTTAAAAGCTTCCCAATCTGTCAGCTTAGAATAGCGTTCTATGAATTTTTGTTTGAATGTTATCTCTTTAGTTGAAGTTAGCATTCTTTCCCTTATTGAATATAAAAAAAATTTTTGATTAGTGATATGTAAATGGGCGGTAACTGATTAAAAATTTTTCTATAATGAAACCAACAAATTATTAAACATGTGGAGTAAACTATCATTATGATTGCATGATTAAACCTCGTGGTTTTTATAATTGTTATGCAATAGCATAAAACAAAAATAAAAACCAACGGAGGTGATGTCGTATGACATCTAACATGCAATGTATGTACGTAGGATTAGACGTACATAAAAACTTTATCCAAGGATGCGTCTTGGACAATGAAGGAAAAGTGATTCTTGAGCATAAGTTCAAGAATGAGCATCATTCGATGGATTTGTTTCTGTCGAATATACAACCGGATTCCAAAATTGCTTTGGAATCATGCAGCTGCTGGCAGTATGTGTATGATTATTTAAGCGATGCTGGCTACAAAAATTTAGTTTTAGCGAATCCTTCAAGGGTTCGCTTGATAGCAACATCGAGGAAGAAAACAGACAGGCATGATGCAAAAGTCTTGGCAGACTTGCTAAGAATGAACATGCTGCCTGAGAGCTATGCTCCCCCATTAGATGTCAGATATGATAGGCAAATAACAAGGCACAGGCTTTCCTTAGTAAGGCTAAGAGCAGATGTCAAGAGAAAAGTCAATGCCTTGCTTTTAAGGCATGGCTACCAGCACGAATACAGCGATTTATTCGGCAAGGCAGGAATGCAGCAACTTTATTCGCTTGATTTGCCGATGTGCGATAGGTTTGAGTTTGACAATTACTTAAAAGCAATTGATTTTTTCACAGAGAAAATCAATACAACCCAAGACAGAGTTGAGGATTTTGTCAAGTACAATCCTCAGGCAAGATTGTTAATGTCAATCAAAGGGATTGACTATTACTCGGCTTTAATGATCAGCGCAGAAATAGGAGATGTGAGGAGGTTTAATTCAGCGAAAAAGATAATAAGTTATGCTGGATTAAATCCTTCAATCTCCCAATCAGGAGAGAGATGTCATGTCGGACATATTTCAAAGCAAGGCAATAACAATTTAAGGTGGATACTTGTTGAATGCGCCAACATAGCAATAATGCACGACTCAAATCTTGCATTATTTGCCAACATAGCAATAATGCACGACTCAAATCTTGCATTATTTTATCATAAGATTAAAAAAAGAAAGAATCATAAGGTAGCTATTATCGCAACAGCAAGAAAGCTGTTGACAATTATTTATGCAATGCTTATGAGCAATAGAAATTATGTTCCTCAAAAGAAATGTAAGGCATCATAAGGCGACACCGCTAATTTCATAGGCCAATGCTCTTCGGAGTAAGCCTGCTATATGATTGGTGCTATGCCTTTAATACGACCGCAATAATGTGAAGCTTAGCTATCACGGATAGATGAATGTCGTAATTGCCTTTACACTTGAGTAGAGGAAGATTTATTTAAAACCACGAGGTTTAACATAGATGGAAAATAAAATAGAAAAAAAGATAAAATCATCTAATAAAAATGAAGGGAAGCAAAACAAAGGGCTCGACATCCATTTTTGGGCTAGTTTTGTAACCATAGTTTCTGTGCTCTTTGCTTTATACGTTTTTGTAGATGACAAATGTTCAACAGCTGAACAGCTTAGACAAGAATCTATCCACCAGTTAGAATCTTTTGGATTTGAAATGAGGATGAACGAATTCAAATTTGATGAATTTTTAAATAGTAAAGATGTATACATTTCTGGAAATGCAACTTATAGTAGGAGATTCGAAACTAATGTAATCAATAAACTAATAAGTGAAGGAAAAATTCAAAATTTGGATTTAAGAGCTAATGTCTATAGAATTGCTGACGCCTTAAATAATGCAAACAAAATATTAGACAATGTTGCAATTACTTATAGGTTGTCTTCTCCAGTTCCAACCCCTTATGAGAAAGAAATATTGCTAAAAAGAATAAAAGAAGACTATAGGACAGTGATAGATTACGTTCAAAATTTGAAAGCAGATAAAACAATCCCGATAATTCTTAGTTTGCATATTAAAGAAATAAATTCTTCAAAACGGTGGTTTTGTTGGAAATAATAATATAAAAATTGTCCCCTAATACTTTTAACTGAATGTATCGCTTTCGCTCTGTGAAAGACGGACCCCAGATTTACTTTTCGTCTATTAGAATTTTCTAAAAATCTTTGACATATAATTTCCATCATAATCATACCCCAGCATAGCAAAATACTGCCTTGCACCAATCCCAGACAGCACAACAACTTTATTTTTTCCATGCTGTCTTGCTATTTCCTCTGCTTTCGCCATCAATTTTTTGCCTATCCCCTTATGTTGAAAACTATCACTTGACTTCTTACCTATTTGAATAGCTGTTGAATACACATGAAGTTCTCTTATTAGTGCAGAATCTTTTGTTATTTCTTCTCTTAAGAACTGTGAAGGAAACCTTAGCCTGCAATAGCCAAAAATTACATCATTTTCAATATCTTCCGCTGAAATGAAGAATTCTTTGCCTTTAGATGCTTCATACCCCGTAACTTTTATTTTGAGATTTTCTAAGTTAATATTTTTATTTTGAATTGAATTTAATCCTGCTTCTCTACACCTTATACATCTGCATTTAATTCTTTTTTCTTTGCATACTCTTTCTACATATTGTCTTAGGTTAGTCCTATCTACACCAGATGATGTAACATAAGTTGGTATGTCGCGTTGTATCCTAACAATTCTTAAAAATTCAGGCACATACCGCTTTGCTTCAGCAATTATCTCTGCCGCTTCTTTTGTTGTTAATGGCTTGAATTTCCCATTTTTCCAATCTTCATACAGTTTTGTGCCTTCCATCACCATGCAAGGGTATATTTTCAGCATATCGGGCTTGTAGTCTGGATTTTCAAACAACTGCCTTAAGCCATGCAGGTCCATTTCTTTTGTTGTGTGTGGCAAGCCGGGCATGTAGTGGCAGTTTATCTTAAATCCTAAATCTTTTAGAATTCTAATTGATTCGATGTTGTCGGCAGTTGTATTGCCTCGATTTGTTGCTTCAAGCACATTGTCATAAATGCTTTGAACCCCAATCTCAACTCTTGTGCAGCTTAACTCAAGCATTAAGTTGCCGTGATAAAGCTTTCCAAAATCGCTTTTTGTTTCTATAGTCAAGCCAACGCATCTTATCAAGGAAGTTTCATTTTCTTTTTGTATTTGCTTTAATGATAGATTTTTATTATTTTGGATTTTTAGTTTATTTTGAATGGTTTTAATTGCAGTGATATTTGGATTTTGGATTTTGTTTTCAATAATTTTTAGTGATATATTCTGTTCTGACATAGTTATCTCATTTTGATTATTGTTCTCTATCTTTCTTAGCGCATTAAATTTTTCTGCCATCAGTTTCTTATCAAAAAAATCTTTAAAAAATAATTCCTCAACCTTTTTCTTGATTTCCAAATCAATTAAGTCTAAATGTTTGATGTACAATAACTTTTGTTGAATTCTTTTTATTCTACCGTCATTCTCCATTAATATCCTTGGCAATTCAAAAAATTTCTTGAATTTCAAAATATCTAAATCTCCATCTTTGTCAAAAAATAATTTTGAAAAATCATTCATCGCTTTGAGTGCATATTTAACAAAATATTCCTGATATGCCTTGGGAAAAAATGTAAAAGTTCCTCCTTGCATTATGATTTCAGCTTTATCTGGCACTTTGCCCATTGCAACATAATGCTCAAGCCGATTGAAGATAATAAAATAGGGGTCGTAATTATTTCTTATAGCCCTTCTTGTCGAGGGTTCTCTTCCAGTGTAGCTTTGAGGAACATTTCCAAAAACAGAACCCGGTCCACCGGGACAGTAAGTGCAAGGGCCAATGCCTTTCATTGTGTGCGGGCAAGGATACGGCTCTGACATCAATGCAATTGGCGCTACCCCGCTAATTGTTCTAACTGGCTTTAAAGAAAGCAAATCTTTGAAATTTTTTCTTTCATCTTCAGAAGCAGCGAAGTAAATATCTGCATTTTTTGGTATGTAAGACAGATTACCATTAGTTTTGTATTTATTTAAAATTTTTAATTTTAATTGGTTCAACTCATACTGAGTTTTTGGATTATTCTTTTTGATTTCTTTTAGTATTTCAATACATGCGTCATTGAAGTAATTCATAGTTAATAGAATAAGTTTTTTGTATTTAAATGTATTTGAAAACAGTAATAAAACTAATAAACTGCTTCAATCACTTCGTTTCTTGTTTTAAAGTATTTACACAATTCGATTATTATTGCTCCGATGCTTGACACAATCACTATGAACATAAACTGCCAAATAGTCAATGGAGCCATGTCCAAAAATTTTCCAAACGAAGGAATGAAAATTGATGCAGCTATTACTGCAAATGAGCTTAAAACTGCTAAAATCAAATACTTGTTTTTGAAAATTCCGACTTTAAATGCAGGATAGATTGTTGACCTTGATGCAAATGCCTGGTACAATTCAAACATGCTTATTGTCAAAAATGTTGCTGTTTGGGCATGGAATAGATTAGCTTTATGGAAATAAAACCAGCTAAAGATTAACAAAGCAGTTATAGTCATCAGAAGTGGATAATAAATAAGGAATGGGTTAAGCCCTTTAAAGATTGGCTCATCTTGTTTTCTTGGCTTTCTTGACATTGCATTCGGCTCATACGGATCCGCGCTCAATGCAAGAGCCGGCAACCCATCAGTAACTAAGTTTATTAGCAGAATCTGTGTCGCTGTCAATGGCAAAGGCAATCCAAAAATAATGCCCAAAAATATGATCAATACTTCACTAATATTGCCTGATAAAAGAAATCCAATGTATTTTCTTATGTTATCATAAACACCCCTTCCTTCTTCTACAGCATTCACAATAGAAGCAAAATTATCATCTGTCAAAATCATTGCACTTGCTTCCTTGCTTACATCAGTGCCTATAACGCCCATTGCAATTCCAATGTCAGCTTTTTTAAGTGCAGGGGCATCGTTTACGCCATCACCAGTCATTGCAACAACATGGCCCTTTTTCTTCAATGCGTCAATAATTTTTATTTTATGCTCAGGATTAACTCTTGCGAAAATTGCAATGTCATCGACCCAATCTTCAAGATTTTTGATTTCATCAAGATGTTGACCGGTAATTGCTTTGCCGCTTAATCCAATCTCCTTTGCAACCGCCTTTGCAGTTATTTCATGGTCACCAGTAATCATAATAACTTTTATGCCTGCTTTCTTGCATTTTTCTATCGCAACTTTAACCTCTTCTCTTGGTGGATCTATCATCCCCTGTAGTCCTACAAAGATTAGATTTTTTTCTGGATTTGTATCGGTTAATGTTTTGTAGGCAAAGCCAAGAACCCTTAACGCCTCATCTGCAAATTCCTTGTTTATCTCTAAAATTTCATTTTTGTCCCGTTCAGTTAATTTCTTTACTTTGCCATTTACGTCAATATAATTACAAATCTTCAGCACAATTTCAGGAGCTCCTTTCACATAAGCTATTCTTTCACCACGATGTTTATGTATTGTTGTCATGAGCTTTCTTTCGCTTGTAAACTCTATCTCGTCAATTCTTGACCATTCAATTTCTAGCTCTTCTTTTATCAAGCTGGCCTTTGCAGCGCTGACAATTAAAGCGCCTTCTGTAGGATCCCCTATCAAATTTTCATCCTTAAGCTCGGCATTATTGTTTAATGCACCTATTCTCAACAAAAGCTCGATTTCATCAATTCCAGCTTGTTTATCTTTGTATAAGAACTGCCCTTTTGTTTCATATCCAACTCCTGTAACATCAATAATTTTGCCGTTTACAAATAATTTTTTGACGGTCATTTCATTTACTGTAAGAGTTCCTGTTTTGTCGGTACAAATCGTTGTTGTTGAGCCAAGAGTTTCAACGCTAGGCAATCTTCTTATCAATGCATTTTTTTTAAGCATTTTTTGAGTGCCTAAAGCAAGGGATATTGTAACAACTGCAGGCAATCCCTCTGGAATGGCTGCAACTGCCAAGGAAACAGCTACAAGAAGCATTTTAAGCAAAGGAGCTTCATGTAACAAGAAGCCCACAATAAAAACAACTATGGCTATTGCAATTGTTATATAGCCAAGTATTTTTCCAAGCTGATCCATTTTTTTTTGTAATGGGGTTAGTTCTGGCTTAACCTGTTCTATCATCGTTGCAATTTTTCCAATTTCAGTCTGCATTCCAGTTACAACAACAATTGCCTTTGCTCTTCCACTTGCAACAATTGTTCCAGAGAAAGCCATATTTTTTCTATCTGATACACCCGTATTTTCTGGTAATTCTTTTGTAATTTTGCTTACAGGTCTCGACTCTCCTGTCAAGGCGGCTTCTTGGGTCTGCAGATTAAGAACTTCGATTATGCGGGCATCTGCTGGAACTTTGTCTCCAGTTTCAAGAATAATAATGTCGCCCGGCACTAATTCTTTTGAGTTAATCTCTTTTTTTTGGCCATCCCTGATTACAATTGCCTTTAGTGATGCTAATTTTTTTAAGGCCTCTATCGCTCTTTCAGCACGGTATTCTTGCGTGAATCCAAGAACAGCAATCAAGATAACTATTATTAGAATTACAATTGCATCAATATATTCTTTAAGAAACCCAGATGTGACTGTAGCAATAATTAAAATCCAAATAACAACGCTTTTGAATTGCCCAAAAAAAATTTCCCATGGAGAAATTTTTTTTCCTTCTTTTATTTCATTTAAGCCATATTGCTTGAGCCGTTCTTCTGCTTCTGCTTGGGAAAATCCTTTTTCTGATGTTTTCAGTTCCCTGAAAACTTCCTGTATTGTTTTGCTGTGCATTTTTTTAAAAACTTATTAGGTTTATAATTATTTTTTGTATTATTTTTAGGAATAACTGTCCATATTGCTTACATTGTCTTCTTTTGGCTTTGTTTTTATATCTTTCAGTTTTATTATGAAATACTCTAAACAATCTAAGCCACAAAAGCTTGCTTTCTTCTTGAAGTCATCAGGCCCAAATATCAGGGTATAATTGCTAGTTCTGTAAAAATTCAATTCGCTTGAGCATGTCGCGCAGATTTTCTCATGCTCCTTTAGCTTATTTTTTATTTTTTCTTCCAATAATTTCTTTAATGTAATTGCTCCGCTGTCCAAATCACTTTTAAATCGCATTAGTTCATTGTAATCCAATATGTCAACTACCTCTTCAAATCTTCTGCTCATTTAATTCACCTCTTTGGTTTTAATTTTCGTTAATTTTTATATAAAATTTTCAATCGGCCTTCGGCATATTTTTGTGCTCGCCCTCACTTTCCGACTATGTCAGTAAATGCTACGCATTTCCGATCATGCTCGGAAATCTTTGATTTCCGACATATCGTTCGGGCTCGCCCATATATTGCATTAAACATTTAAAGCGGTTTACTTTCATCACGATTACTTTCAAAAGTCGCTCTCGTGATTGTTAATTTTATTTTTATTGAAAATTTTTATTTAATTTTACTTATTCCAATCTTTTATCCAAGCTTTGTTTCTCACCTCCTCTTTCTTCAAACTGAATGTACCATTTGTTTGCTTCTTCATCATAAACAAAAATCACATTGTACATCTTTTTTTTATCAAGAGCGAAGAGAAGTGGCATAGGAATTGTAGTCTCAAAACTAGAGCCCCTTTTGTAAAGCTTTCTTCTGAATTCTGTTACCATATTATTTACTTATTTTTATACTTAATAAGATACTTATTTATAAAGTTTACTACTTTATTTTTAATCATATTTAGAAAAACTACTTATTTTATTACTTATTTAAATACTTATCTAAAAATTTATCGGCTCTGTCTATTTGGCGTCAGATTTTTCGCCCTGTCGCATACCATCAGAATGTAGGCTTTTTGAAAAAGTTATTATACTTAACAAATAATAAAAAAGGGTAATGGACAAAATTAAGATAAAAAATGCCCTATGGGGTTTATTTTTTGCACTTATTCTATATCACATAATCAAATTTATTTCAATTTGGATTTATTTTATAGTGGATTACCCAAGATTTTATTTTTTTATTGCTGAAATCATTGCTTTTTTGATATTAATTCCATTAATCTATGCTTATTTTAGAATAAAAAATAAGCCTTATAAGCAAGATTTCCTTTATTTTTCAATCGGAATTTCAATAGGCAAATTCATTTATCTTCTAATCAACTATTGATTTAAACTCTTTTTCAACAATCTTAACCATCTGTTATTTCCTAAATCTAAATTAATTCCTGCTTTCTCGCTTGGCGTCATTCCTTAACAAATGTTTTTATATTATTTCGAATTTTTCATTATAATGGACATCGGAATCATCTCTTCTGCCAAAGACCCTGCAGGAGTCAATATCAGAAACAATCTTATTGAATTGTTTGATTTTGAAAAAATAGATATAAAATTTGATGATAATGGGGTGTTTGAATATAATAAAACTCAAGATAAAAATATAAAACTATATTTAACAAATCAAGATTTAATTTTTTCTGAGAATATAGACAAAAAAATTTCTGCTGATTTTTTTATTTTCGCTTCAAAGCATCGCTCGAAAGAAAACACACCAAGCTTTGCAGTTCATCCGATTGGAAACTGGCACAAAGCGGATTTTGGCGGCGAAGAAAGAGAATTATGCATGTCTTCCGCAATTTTATTGAAGAATTTATTTATTGAATTAAATAAAAATGCAAAAGATACTAATTATGAAATTACTTTGGAAGCAACTCATCATGGCCCTTATGTTGAGAAGCCGGCAGTTTTTGTTGAGATTGGCAGTACAGAAAAGGAATGGAATGACAAGTTAAATGGAGAGATAATTGCAAAAACAATAATGAATGCGATAAATAATGAAGATAAAAATTATAAAATTGCTATTGGAGTGGGAGGACCGCATTACTGCTCTAATTTCAATAAAATTGTTTTAAGAACCGACATTGCAATCTCTCATATCTGCCCAAAGTATCATTTAGAAAACTTAAATCAAGAATTAATAAAGCAAGCAATTGAAAAAACAGTTGAGAAAGTTGATTTTGTTATTCTGGATTGGAAGGGGTTAGGAACAGAAAAGCAGAGGATTGTTGATATATTGAAGAATTTGAATTTGGAATTCAAAAGAACTGACCAGATTTTGAAGGATTAGGCTGCTTTCCTATACCCTTCTTCTACAGCAGTCTCTCCTTCATCTTCCCTTAATAATTCAAATTTTTTTCGCAACAGCTCGTCCTGTTCAATAATATCAGTAAATAATCTTCTCTGACTGGATCTAATTTGTTTGATATACTCAACAACCCATGTATCTTTTGAATCAGAGAAAGCACTTAAATATTCGTCAATAGCGGTAAAAAGTTCCCTTACTTTTTGCTTATCATTCAGTACACTTTTATCACCTTTGCTTAATATATCTAGTCCAGTCACTATAAAATCAAAATTTGCCCTAATGCGACCACCATGCACCTCAAAGTTAAGGTCATGTGCCCTTGAATTTAATTTATAAAATAAATCTCTAAGATTGTCTGCGTCATTATGTTCTTGCTTTATATCCACAATAAGTTTTTTATCTATTCTTTCCAATTGTTCAGCCTCATCAAGACTGCGCCTCGCTAATCCAAGTCTACCACTTTGCCTATTTAGATATTTAAATAGAAAGAATAGTACAAAAAAAATAGCTATTACACTTCCGACAATTCCCAAATTACTCCCACTAAAAATATCTCCAAAAGCCATAAATTATTTTTTAAATTCAATCTTTAAATACTTTTTTAAAAATAAAATCAAGAATCAGCAAATTTTATCTCTTCTTCTCTTCCTTCTTTTGGGGCTCTTTCTTGGCTTCTGCCGGAGTTGCTGTTGCTGCAGCGCCTACTGCTGGCTTTGCCTCTCCTGCTACTGCGGTTGCTCCCTCAACTGGCAGCAATTCCTTAATCATCTCGTCTGGAACTCCAGCTGCTGCAAGCTTTGCCTTAACCTCTCCTCTTGGCTTGCCAGTCATCTGTGCAATAATCTCCTTGGCAATCTTCTCAAATTCTGCCTTTCTCTTTGCAAGCTCTTCTGCCAATCTCTTCTTCTCTTCCTCAAGCTTTGCAAGCTCTTCTGCTGTCAATTCAGTTTTCTCCAATCTTATCTCTTCGTCAAACAATCCAGATTCAATATCCCTCAATGTTTCTTTTGCTGGCTTTCCTTCAACAAGAATTCCCATCGACTGGCATGTTCCAATAATTTCCTTGACTTTTTCCTTTAAAGATTTGCCAAGTGTTGCAGTTTCTTTCATCTTTGCTATTTTGATAACTTGCTCAATAAGAATGTCGGCAACCATTTCATGCTTTGCTTTGCCAGAGCCTTT
This sequence comes from Candidatus Woesearchaeota archaeon, assembly GCA_016185915.1. Lineage (GTDB taxonomy): Archaea > Nanobdellota > Nanobdellia > Woesearchaeales > GW2011-AR4. The sequence continues at coordinate 1,148 of JACPMP010000030.1, read as the reverse complement.
TTCCAAATTAGCTTCTTTCTTTATTAATCCAGAAGCAGGAGGAGTGCCAATTATGATTTCATATTGCTTTGTTTCTTTATCTATGAAAATCTTGACTGGCACCTGCATTCCCTGAAATGAGGAAGTCTTTTTGTTGATGTCAGAAACAACTTGTCCAATGTTGACACCCATTGGACCTAGAGCGGGTCCTAACGGGGGAGCGGCAGTTGCCTTTCCGCCTTCAACCAAAACTTCAACTTTTTCTTTTGACATTTTTTATTGGTGATTTGATTCTACTTAAAATTTTTACGTTAATTCTTCTCCTGCTTCCTCTTCTGCAGAAGCTGTTTCTGTTTCCCTTCTTATTACCTTAACTGCATCCATTTTTACAGTTATCGGGATTGGCACAGCCGCCTCAAGTAGTTCAACAACAACTTCTTCTTTTGTTTTGTCAATCCTTGTTACTTTTGCATTCTCTCTTTTGAATGGCCCTGAGATGATTTCAACAATGTCATTCTTTTGGATGTTCATGTCATGCTTTACTTGCTCAAGCATGTGCTCAATTTCAGAATATTTGACAGGATGGGCAAGAATACCCCTTGCATAAGGGATGTTAAACGCCGCTTGTTCAGCATCTGTCTTTGTAGCTGATTCTATGAATATATAGCCTCGCATTCCATGGGGTCTTATAACAGAATAAACCTCAAGCTTTTTCTTTACAGCGTTGCTTGTAACAAAGTCCATTTGTCCTTAATGCAAATATAGTTTCGTCTTCTCGTGTCATTTTTGTTGTTTGAATTGCGAAGCAATTCAGCTCCGAAGGAGCGATGGTGCATTTTTGGTCAAGCTTTTTGCAAAGCAAAAAGGTTGGCACGATATCGTTTCATCTTCTCTTGACATTTTTAGTTTACGAACTAGGTTTTATTTTTTGAAATAAAAAATTAAGATATATAATACTTTGGGTTTTCTATCACTTTATAAACTTAACTAAAAAAACGGGGTTGTTGCGAAATTAATTTAAATCTATGAGTAAAATAATTCTAGTCGAGCCCTATCCACCAGTCAATAGACATGGTGGCATTACGGGCTCGAAATTTATTCAATAAGAAATTAGCACGGTCTGGTTTGTTGACGAGTATTTCTGTCTGTCCAAGTATCTCATGTAGAAA
>JACPMP010000029.1 GCA_016185915.1 Candidatus Woesearchaeota archaeon | reverse complement strand
AGCTATTTTGTGACAAATTTGAGTATTAGCGGTCATGCAACAATCGGGAACGGCACATCAACAATAGAAATAAGCACGCAATTATTCAATTTTTCATCAACAACAGGGAACTTGAATATTAATGGAACTGTAACTGCAAAATCTTTTGTTGGTGATGGAAGCTTGTTGACTGGATTAGCTGGAAGCCCTTTCAATGCATCAGGCACAAATGTTTACCTTAACGATTCAACTGCAAATTTGGGATTGGGCATGTCAAATCCAAGTGACAGATTAGTTGTTATTGGCAATGTCAGAATTTCCGGCTCTTTGAATGCTTCTTCGATAAACACAACTGGAGGTGCTTATTTTGCTATAAATACTGGAAGAGTTGGCATTGGAACAACTTCTCCAACAGAAATATTAACTGTGATTGGCAATGCCAACATAAGCGGTTACTTAAACATTTCAGGTGACTTAATTGTCAACAAGCAGTTTAATGTAAGTGCTAGTACTGGAAATGTGAATGTTGCTGGGACTTTAGATGCGAATAATTTGAAAATACAAGGCAGTAGTTTAGGTGATAGATTTACAAATTACTCTTTAGTTAACTTTACCTCTAACTTAAACAGTGTCAATGCTTCTATTTCATTATGGAATGTGAGTGGGAGTAACATTTATCCAAGAGAGATAAGTGGAAAGGTAGGCGTTAACACAACCTCACCAGCTCAAACTCTAACAGTTCAGGGAACTTTGAATGTAACTGGAAATTCTACCGGCGTAGGTGATTTGTTTGTAACAAGCTTAGGTAGAATCGGAATAGGAACTAGTAATCCAACAAAAAGATTAAGCATCAACGGCACTTTAGATGCAATCACTTTCGACCCATCAGCATCTCCGAACCCTGTAATAAACACGACTGGCAACAATTTGACAATTTCAAGTGCTTCGGGAAGCGTGATTATAAGGCTTGGGTAATTTGAGTATAAAAGAAAAATCTAAAATCAACCTAAATTAATAACATTGACAATCTTATCCTGATTGTAATCATATATTACCAATTTTGTTTGATACCTCAGCAAGAAATCCCCTACTTTTGCATTTTCATAGATCTCAGGAAATTGTTGTTTTAATGTGTTTAGAGAAGCGGAATCTAACTGCCCTCCTATTGGCTGCTGATTTTGCAAACCTTGTAACTCAGAATGCTCATTTAACTTTGTAAAAAAATCAGTTGGCAATTCAGCTTGCTGAGGCTGCTGCAAACTGACAGTCCCTCTTAGCTTGTCATTATCATAGTCATAAACCACAATTCTGTCTGTATATTGTACAATAAAGTTTCCGGCGTAAGATGCGTCCAACCCATTTATCTGTGCCTGTAAATTAGCAAGATTGTTGTTGTTTATTTGAACAATATTTAATGGGGCAACTCCAACATAGTTTTTCATTTCATTATGAGAAGTTAATTTTTTTAGAAAATCATTGACATTTATTGTTTTTGGAACAATGGCTTTTTTTAATTGGTATACATTTACTAATGCGATGATGCTTATTATTAATGTTGCCAATATAGAAAATGCCAAGATATATTGAAAAGCTGGCCTTTCAAATAAATGGGTATTGTGATAGCTATAAGGTGGAGTGTAACTTGAGCTCAGCTTTGTGCTATCAACTCTTGCCATTTTTAAAATTAAGATAAAATATATGATTAATAATATGCCAATATTTAAAAGTTATTATTATACTGTCAAAAACCGAAAAAAAGATAAGGAAGCAACAAAAGAGAATATCTGATTTTAATGAAAAAGGTGGGAATCAGCATATTATTTTTATTTGCACTTCTATTGCTAGCTTTTAGTGTCTTTGCAGCCAAAATAAACAGCACAAGTTACAAGCAGAGTGTTATAGTTTCAACTGGTGGGGAGAATGTATCAAGCTCCTCTTATAAAATGAGTGTAGCAATTGGTATAATAAACAAGGTTATTAATTCAACGTCTTTTATCAACAGACTTGGATTTTTTCATACACTTCTTTTGGCTAATGACCAGCCTTGCACAACAGCTAGTCAATGCGAAGGTGGTTTTTGCTGCAGCAATTTATGCAAGAGTTCTGCTTGCCCGAGTCCTGGTGGTGGCGAAACTGGAGGTGGTGGAGGGGCTGCAGCTGGTGCAGGCGCTGGAGGAGGAGGAGGCGGTCCATTGCCAACTCCAATTGAGGAGCCGAAAGTAAAAGATTTTAGCATTAGCCCGAGTTCCATAAAGGAACATTTAGCATTAGGCACTGCAAAAATAAAAACCATAACAATAAGAAATACAGGTAATACTGCTTCGAGTTTTAGTTTAAGCGTTGCCACTATTGATGACTTTGTCTTTTTATCAGACAGTAGTTTCAGTCTTGAGCCTAGTCAGGAAAAGACTATAGAAGCTAATATAATAGGGAAAAAACTTGGCTCTTACATTGGCGAAATAGAAGTTACAGGCGATGGAAATAAAAAATCAATTAGTGTTGTCATTGAGGTTGAGTCAGAGCAGGTTTTGTTTGATGCAAAAATAGATATTCCTTCAGCTTACAAGGAGGTTGAAGCAGGGAAAGAATTGAAAGCGCAGATTACATTGCTAAATGTGGGCCCTCCAAGAAAGGTTGATGTCACAACAACATACATCATAAAAGACAAGCTAGGAAATATTATTCATCAGGCATCGGAAACATTTGCTGTAGAAAAGCAAACATCCTTTGTTAAATCATTTAAGGTACCTCAAAATTTAAAGCCGGACGATTATCTTGCAATTATTGAAGTCAGGTATGAGAACTCATTTGCTGTTTCAAGCGAATTGTTCAAAGTTGTGCCAAAAGAGGAAATGACAATTCAAAAGACTGTGAAATCAAATACCGCATTATTGTTTGCTTTGGTTATTTTTGTCGGGTTGATGTTTTTATTTATATATCTGCTAATACCAAAAGCAAAGATTTTCAATAAACCTAAATTCAAAAAAGGAAAGTAGCCAGGCAATAACCGAAATATATTTAAATATATAAATTTGAGTTCTTACATTACTGTTACACTACAAAAAAGAGGTGAGTTTT
>JACPMP010000028.1 GCA_016185915.1 Candidatus Woesearchaeota archaeon | reverse complement strand
TGAAATTTTGTTGCAGTCATTGAGCTGATGAGTATAAGTCAAAGTGATTGAGAAGATGCTGCAAAATCAGGAATAAAGCCATTTCATTCTTTTTTAGGACAAAAAAGGTAAAATAATGTTTATTATACATAAAAAAGGAATATTTAGCTATTAATTAAGAATGAATATCTACTTAGTCTTTAAAAATATAATTTTTTAAAGTTATTAAAGATTTATACTGGAAGATCGTTACTATCAAAATACTTTTTACTCATACTTGTACCTTTGCACATTAAAGAAAGAAGTTATCCTTTTAAATAAATCACGACAATCAGAATTAACAACCCCGTCCCATTTAAAGGACCAGAAATTGTATATGTATTTGTCAATCAGGGTTCTTATAAAGAAATAAATTGGCTTGGCTTGGAAAAAACTGCCATGAATATGGGATTGTATAAATCCATCTATGTTGATTAGAACATCGCCATTGTTAATTCTTATTTTTTTGCCATCTTTTTTTATAACAGCTTCTTTCACATTGTCAAGCAACGCCCTTAACACAACAATGCCATGGTGCAAATCATCTAAGTGGCGATGCGCTTCAATCACCCATTCTATCTTTTTGCCATTTTTTGTAACGTGCTCCATCCTCTTTTTTGGCTCTTTTTCAAACCCCTTTTCCTTTATCCAATTGTCAATTTCAGCATAGAAATCCTCAACTACAAAAGGCCCGCTGTAGGTTGTTCGCAAATCATAAAGCACTTGTTTTTTTTCTGACATGGTGCATAAACACGAGTTTATAAGCGTACTTATACGCAATTATGGCCCTTGCTTTGAAATAACGGTATAATGCCTATATAAATTAAAAAATTTTTCGATATGGTCAATGAGGTGGTTTATGTCGTGAACAAGCATTTGCTCAAATCTTTCTGTATATGCTTTGTAAATGAAGTTGTCATACAAACTCCTCAAAAAATGCAAAATCGGTTTGCCTTCCCATTTGCTCTGAAGGTCGTATTCAACAAATCCATCAATAACTATTATTATCCTGCCATTATCAACCTTTGTTTTTTTGCCATTATTGACGACATCAGTTTTTACTATGTCATAACCAATCGCTCTTACTTTTATGATGTATCTTGTATAATCTGTTATCCACTTCCAAGGTGAAATCTGCCATTCTATAAATTTTCCATTAGGAGTGTTCTGCTCAAAATCCTTGTCTTGGCGTTTATCAAAGCCGCGCTCCCATATAAAATTTTCAATCATTCTAAATAGGTCAGTAAGATTAAGAGGCCCGCTATAGTCTATCTTTTCATGGTCAACAATTATTTTTAAATGCCCCATAATAACCTCGCTTTGTACTTTCTAATGCACTCCGCCCGCTTTGTACTTTTTAATGCACTCCGCCCATATGCCTTGCCTCAAGTCCTTCAGAAGCCATCTTTAGGCGCTCTTTGATGAGTGCATGAAGCCTTAGGACGATTTTGTATTGCAACTCATCCCACCATACACCTTCAAATATCTTCTTCACAATGTATTTGTTGTAGAAACTCTTTAGATGCGCTAAAAAAGCGCTCTTTTCCCATAGTCCCTCATAATCAGTCTCGCATACACCATTAATTTGTATCCAAAGCCGACCTTTTGTCATCTTTTTCTTTGTTCCGTCTTTCAATACAACCTCTATGTCGCGCAAATCAAAAGTTTCAATATTTATTTCAACAATCCACTGGTAGAATTCTTCAACTTTTCGGGTTGCCTTAAATGCGTAGAGAATTTCAGCGCCAAATGGACTTGGTCTTCTCAATCTTTGCTGCGTTTCATAAAATTTGAATTTTTTCTGCCTAAAGAAATCTGCAATTGTCTCGTAAAGGTCTTGCATGTCAAAAATGCCCTTGTATTGTATGTAAACAGGCGGTGTAGGCGCTTCCTTAAAATGAATAAAGTCTTCTGGTTTTGCTCGTTTCATTAAAATTTTATTTAGGATAAAGGTATATAAAGCTTTCTATAAGCCATAATCATTTAATAACCTGACCTATTATTTATGATGTATTTCAATCCGTGAAGTATATTTCTCTTGTTTAGTTTGAGAGTTTGTATGACTGATATTAGCATTGCCATTGCATTTGCCCCTCGT
>JACPMP010000019.1 GCA_016185915.1 Candidatus Woesearchaeota archaeon | reverse complement strand
ATGTTTTGTTGGCATTGATGTTTCTATGCAGCCGCCTTGGTCAATGCTTACATCAACAATTACAGAGCCAGCTTGCATTGTCTTGACCATTTCTTCTGTCACAACATAAGGCGCTTTTGCACCTGTTACAAGCACAGCTCCGACAACTAAGTCAGCGTCTTTGATATGCTCTGCAATATTTTCTGGAGTTGAAAGCATAATGTGCGATTTTCTTCCAATAACATCCCTTAAATGGTCCATCCTTTCTTCATGTCTTCCAAAAAGATAAACATTGGCGCCCATGCCATAGGCCGTTTTCGCAGCATGCCTGCCGACAACGCCATCACCAATAATAACCACATTTCCATAAAAACGTCCAAGCACTTCTCCAAGCATCATTCCTCTGCCATTATTGAATTTTGCAAGATAATAAGCGCCAATTTGCACAGCCATGTTTCCAGCAACTGCGCTCATAGGGGCAAGCAAAGGAAGCCGATGGTAAGAATCTTCAACCGTTTCATATCCAATAGAAGTAACTTTCTTTTTCAGAAGATTTTCTGTTAAAGATTTGTCAACTCCAGCAAGATGCAAATATGTGAAAAGAATTTGATTTTCTTTTAGAAATTTGTATTCGTTCTCTAAGGGCTCTTTCACTTTTAATACAGCATCGCCGCTCCATGCAGTTTCTGTATCAACAATTGCTGCGCCATTTTTAGAATATTCTTCATCATTGAATCCGCTTCCAAGACCTGCATTTCTTTCAACAAGAACATCATGCCCATTAGAAGTTAATTTTTTAGCTCCTTCAGGAGTCAATGCAACCCTGTTTTCCTTATCTTTGATTTCTTTTGGAATGCCTATTATGATTTTAAGCCTCCAATTCTATCTTTCATTATAAAATTTTTATAGTCCATTCACCTAAAACGGGTTACCTCAATCATCTTTTAATTAAGAGGTCGTTCTCGTTTTTATTGATTTTTTATTGTAGTTTATTATTGAATTATTATAATGATTATTGATTTATTTTTTATCTTATCCCAAAACACTTATTTGTCATTGCAATTGATTTGGCTCCATCTTTAAATCCCGTCATTGCTCTTATGCAGTCGATGTTTTCCGGCACAACATCGGATTCCTGATGGACTGCCTGCATATAAAGCAGCTTGTTATATGAGTTTGATATGACTCCAATTGCCTCCTGCCAAACGCATATTTCAGGCATATCGCCCCTTAATCTTCCTAAATCTCTTGCAAATTCAATGATTTCAGCAGTTGAGCGCAAATGCTCTGCATTTCTTACTATCCTTATTCTAGTTGAATTTTTGAATAATTCAATGACATCGTTAACATTTGCTTTTTTCTTTAAATCAACAGTTAGCGTGTGCAAATGCATCAGGGTTGATGGCACGCTTAATGCAGTTGTGAATATTTCAACATTGTGCAATACAGTTTGAACATCAGGACCATGATGGCTTGGCATTTCTAAAACAGGCACTATTGCATTGATAGGCCCATGATGAATGTCGCCGGGGTCAGCTCCTCTTCTTATCATCGTTGCATGAACGCTTTCAATTCCATATTTTTTATCAACAGCATGCAATGTCCTGCACAAGCCAGTTGTATTGCAGCTTACAATCCTTGCATAATCCTTATTTAATGCTTCATTATAATTGCATTGCGCAACAAATGACGTGCCAGCAATTTCATGCTTTTCGCCGCCTTGAAATATTGCTTTTACTTTTTTTGGCTTGTAATATTTATCAAGATTCTCCTTTCCTACTTTTTTGGGAGTTGCATCAACAATGATGTCAACTTCCTCAAGAAGATTATTCATGTCTCCATCTGATTTTATCCCATTTAATTTCAAATCATTGTCACTGTCGACAGTAAATATTTTGTAGCCCTTTTGTTTCGCAACCTCTGTATTAAAGCTATAAGAATGTGCTGTCACTCCAATTAATTTCATGTCTTTCTGCATTGCAACTGCATCAGCAACTCTTTTGCCGATTGTTCCATAGCCATTAACTCCAACTTTGATTGTCATTTTGAATAAACTTTCAGTTTGTTGCTTTAAATTCAATATTAGTCTTGTAATGTTTTTGTTAATGTGAATTTAATGTATTGCATACTATTCCTCATCTCACATGACGCATTGACTTATTCTCCAATAACTTTTTAAAAAACGACTAATTTTTTTATTGTGCTTTTTCAGTTTAATGTATAATGCCATGTTAATTATCAGTCAACTACCCTTCATAAACTTCCATCGCTTCTTCAACGTTTTTCCCTTCAACTGTAATCGCACTTATTGCATTTGCCATTTTGATTGCTTCGTCCAATGGCTTTTGATGTACATTTCTTCCAGTTGCATTTCCGCAGCATCCGCTTATATTTATTTGATCCCATGTCTCTTGCAAGAAATCTCTAACGCCTTTTGAGCCACCGCCAGCAGTTATGACTTTTGTCCTTTTTCCAGCTGCTAAAATTGCTTCTTTAAATGCTTCTGATGCTTTGCCTTCTTTCGGTTTTGGGTAATTCACTTTAACAAAATCTGCTCCCAAACATGCGCCAACTCCTGCTGCTCCTGCAACAATGTGGGGGTCTTTTTCATCAGGAACTGCTTTCCCTCTTGGATACATCCAGAAAACCGCAAGCATGCCGTTCTGGTGCGCGTGGAATGCAATTTGGGCAGCATCTCTTAACATCTCACCTTCAAATTCACTTCCAACATAAACTGTATAGCCTAATCCAACTATGTTTAATCCAGAGTCTTTTTTAAATTTTAAAACATCATTTATTGTGTTCGTACAAATACTTAAAGGGTCTTTTTGTGCTGTTTTTACAAGATGCGATTTTGAGTTTAGTTTCACAAGATAAGGAACTTCTTTGTAACTTAACCCATATTTTGCAATTAATCCAAGCTGCGTTGCAAAAACTCCAATCTTTGCTTTGCTTGCAATCCTAAACAAATGCTCAGGATCGGCATCATCTAATGGAATATCAACTTCTTTATCCCCTACTTTTATTTTTCCATAGAAATCATCGTTTAAATGCTCAATCTTCTGGTCACCTGCGAATAACATCAATCTGCCGGTGTTGTGTGTTATTCTAAGGTAGTTCTTAACATACTCGTCTGCCATTAATTTCGGCACATCTGCTGGCACTATCACGTCTTTTGCTGCAATATGTAAATGATGTGTCATTTTTCTCACCTTTTGATTTATTTTTTAATTTTTTATTTGTTGACTTTTACATTATTATTAAAATTAAATTTCTATTCGTCGCTTCGCGACAATGATTACAGCTCGGCAAAACTTTTGGTAGATGAGCGAGCGAGAACTCGCTTCGAGCTCGCTCTCGCATTCCACACATTAAGTTTTGCCTCGCTTATTCATTCACTAAAACAATCACAAGCGGGTTACTTTCTACATAATTACATATAAAGGTCGCTCTCGTGATTTTTTTAAATGTTTATTGGGTTAAATTTTTATTATTTTATTGAGATTGTTTTTATTGCACTTGTTAATAATCCGGAAAATGCTCAAACTTGTGTGTTGCTTCAATAAATCTTACTGTCTTGGTTTTTGCGCGCATTACAATTGAATGAGTCTTTGCGCCATCGCTTAAGAATTGCACCCCTTTAAGAATTGTTCCATCTGTTACCCCTGTTGCTGCAAACATTGCTTCTTCACTGCAAACTAAATCATTCATATTTAATTTTTTGTCTAAATCAGTAATGCCCATTTTCTTTGCTCTTTGCTTTTCTTCTTCATTTCTGAATTTAAGCCGCGCTTGAATCTCGCCACCAAGACATTTCAACGCAACACCAGCTATAACTCCTTCTGGAGCGCCTCCTATGCCCATTAAAATATCAACTCCAGAATCCTCAATTGCAGGCGCTAATGCCCCGGCAATGTCCCCGTCCCTTATTAGCCGTATTCTACATCCGCATTTTCTTATTTTTTCTATTATTTCTTCGTGCCTATCCCTATCAAGTATTATCACAGTCACTTCATCAATCGGTTTGTCAAGCTTATCTGCAACTGCGTGCAAATTTTCTTCAACAGAAGCGTCCAAGTCAACAGTATCAATGCATTTTGGACCTACAGCAATTTTGTTCATATAAGTATCAGGTGCATTTAACAAGCAGCCTGTTGGAGCTGCTGCAAAAACTGACATTGCATTAGGGTCGCCTCTTGCTGTGATTGTTGTACCTTCCAGAGGGTCAACAGCAATATCCAGCTTTAAGCCCTTTCCAGAACCAACCTTCTCGCCAATATAGAGCATTGGCGCTTCATCACGCTCACCTTCGCCAATGACAATAGTGCCATCCATGTCTATTACGTTGAATGCTTTTCTCATTGCCTCAACTGCAGCTTGGTCTGCTGACTTCTCATTGCCCTTGCCCATCCAGAAAGCTGAGCTTATAGCAGCAGCCTCTGTTGCCCTTACAAAATCTAATGCTAAGTTTCTGTCCATAAACCCCCAAATAAGAGTTTACCACACTTATATTTAAACTTTTCTATTCATCATACTTCATCATACAAAAAACAAAAGCTTTATAAAGAAGCTTAAAATTAACAATGGTTAATGGGGGTAAAATAAATGAAGGAACGCATCACTATAACTCTTGACAAGAATTTGATAAGCCAAATAGACAAAAGAATTGATGGCATTGGCATAAAAAACAGGTCACAGGAGATTGAATTGCTGCTTGCTGAAGCATTGGGCACAAATATTCCAAGCAAAGCAGTCCTGTTAGTTGGCGGCAGAGGAACAAGATTGATGCCATTAACAGACAAAACACCAAAAGCATTACTTGAAGTCCAAGGTAAAACAATTACCGAGCACTTATTTGACTTGCTTAAAAAATATGGAATAAGAGATGCTATCCTGTGTGTTGGTTATTTGAAAGACAAAATAAAAGAGCGCTTTGAAGATGGAAGCAAGCTCGGCATAAACATAACTTATATTGAGGAAAACGAGCCGCTTGGAACTGCAGGACCTTTAAAATTTGCAAAAAAATATCTTAATGACAGCTTTATTGCATCAAATGGCGATGAATTAAAGAACATAAACATACCGAGAATGTTCCGACTGCATAAAAGAAAGAATGCCTTGGCAACGATTGCCTTGACAACTGTTGATAACCCTTCCCATTATGGTGTTGCAAAACTTGATGGTTCAAGAATCATTGAATTTGTTGAGAAGCCCACTAATCCACCCTCAAATTTAATCAATGCGGGATTTTATATACTTGAGCCGGAGGTTATTGACATGATTCCAAATGGATTTGCTATGCTCGAAAAGGATGTTTTTCCTGAGCTTGCAAGATTAGGCAGATTGAGGGGATTTCCATTTGCAGGGCAGTGGTTTGACATAGGAAATATTGAAAGGTACAAAATCGCAGAGAAGAAATGGAATGGCATAGCTCCTTTTGAGGAAGATGAAATGGAGTTGGGGTAAATCAAGGTGTAGCCAGTTATAAGAATTAATTTTTTCTGCCCTTCAATCATTTGCATTCGAAATTTCTCTATGATAATTTTCAAAATCGTCAAAGGTTTGTGAAAACAAAAATTCCAACAACAACTAAGGGTTCAAACACGGGTTTTGTTGGTCAAAACCCTATTCGCAAAGGAAATTCCCCACACTTCGCATGGGAAATTTCCTCTGCACTCAATTCTCACCCAGACGAATGTGAGCGAGTTCGTTTCGCTCACTCGCGGGTCACTGTTGGAATTTTTGCCTAAAGGTTATCTTCGAGAACTGGAAGGGGTTGAAAGTTAGAAGGGTTATAATATAGTTACTATTAAGTAGTCAAAAATCGAAAGATTTATAAATCCATTTAAATATGTGAATCTCCTATGTATGAAGAATCTGGTTTAGTGCAACTTGGAAGAAAACCCCCAATTATAGTTCCAGATAAAACTCTTTATGTAGTTGTGCATCCATTTTGGGGTGATGGTAATCACCCATATATAGACAACATTGAAGGATTAGTAAGAGGCACAGAACATCCTATCCTAACTTTGGACCATTGGCTTGCAGAGACTATACAGAGATATGCCAAACTGGATCCAAGAGGAGCAAGATACTTTTTACCAAATGGATTTTCTCTCGCCAAACCAGATTGTGGATGGGAACAATTAGCCAAAATCATTAATCAATTTAAACCTGAAGAAGTTATTTTTGGTGGGTCACAATTGGGCGGAAATGAAGGCGATGGTTATTGGCATTGCGTTGGACTAAACTATAAAAATCTTAAAAAATTGATTCCGAACCTAAGTATAGATGAATCTTTGAGCGATAGAGTTGACCGACATGGCAACTAGTTATTATTTGGTGGATCCAAGGTATATGACTCCAGCTGAAATTGAACAAGCATACCGCTTTGATCAGAATGCTCTTATCTGTGATAAAAGACTGGATGGTAGAGACCCTAAAGGAAATCAACAATTTGTTTATAGACTCGAAGCACCCAACATTATATTTTTTAATCTCCCACCAGATGTTAGAATAGTCAATAATAACAACGATACTGAAGTTCAAACTATAGGAGATTTAATTGCTCAGATTAGAAAAACCAAAGGCAGAATTACCACAATTGATGAAGCTGCAAAAATAGATGAAGAGTCTCACCGACAATGGCTTCAGTCTCATCTAAAGATGGAAGGTTGGAAATCTTTTCTGTCCCCATGTGATTTTGTTCCAATATCAACCGCAATGCAATACCTCTCAAGAGTATACAATAGAGGTAGACAACGATAAATCCATTGTATCACATTTTTAAAAATTGTATTTAAACCTCTAAACTCAAAACTTAGCATTCATTCTTACGCATAATCTTTTTAGATTACAAGTAATTTATTTCATTTTCATAATTCTAAACAGAAAAATAATTAAATAAATACAAGTTGGAATTCTTTATGCTATCACAAATCTTCAAAGCATATGATATAAGAGGAATTTATAGTCAAAATCTGACTGAAGACATTGCCTATAAGATAGGAAGGGCTTTTGTATATTTTTTAAAATGCAAAGAAGTGGTTGTTGGAACTGATATGAGAGTTTCTTCTCCAAAGCTAAGCAATGCGTTTATGAAGGGAGTTGCAGAACAAGGTGCAAATGCTGTTTTTATAGGCGAGGTTTGCACTGATGCAGTTTATTTCGGTTCAGGATTCTTGAAAAAGCCAGCGGTTATGTTTACTGCCTCCCATAATCCGCCGCAGTATAATGGAATAAAATTTTGCAAAAGCGATGCAATACCAATAAATGAGGATACTGGCTTACAAAAGATAAAATCAATAATTGAAAAAAAACAGTATGAAAAAATTAGAATAAAAAAAATTGGAGAAATAATTAGAAAAGATATTCTAAAAGATTATGTAAAGCATGTGGGGAAATTCATTGATATAAAAAAACTAAAAAAATTAAAAATTGCAGTTGACGCTGGAAATGGGATGGCAGGAAAAATCATTCCTTTGGTTTACAAAAATCTTTCAATAAAGATTGTTCCGCTTTATTTCAAGCTTGACGGCACTTTTCCAAATCATCCGGCAGACCCATCAAAATATGAAAATTTGGCTGAATTGCAGCGAGTAGTGAAGGAAAAAAATTGCGACTTTGGAATTGGCTTTGATGGCGATGCCGACAGAATATTTTTTGTTGATGAAAATGGACAAGTAATAAACAGCTCTTTGATTTCTTCCTTGATTATTAAAAGCATTTTATCAAAAAACCCAAGACAAAAAATAATTCATAATTTAGTTTGCGGCCATATTGTGCCGGAAACAATAAAGAAATACAATGGAACTCCAATCATAGAAAGAGTAGGACATTCTTTTATTAAAGAAACAATGAGGAGAACAAAAGCACTTTTTGCCTGCGAGCATTCTGCCCATTACTACTATAAAGAAAATTACAGGGCAGACTCTGGGATTATAACAAGCTTGATTGTTGCAGAGATTGTATCAAAAGAAAATAAACCATTGTCAATTTTAGTAGATGAATTTAGAAAGTATAATACAATAGAAGAAACAAGCATTGAAGTAAAAGATAAAAATGCAAAGCTAAAAGAAATTGATGGCATCACAGTTGAGTTTGACAACTGGTGGTTTAACGTAAGGCCAAGCAACACAGAGCCATTATTGAGATTGAATCTTGAGGCTAATTCTAAAGAATTGATGATAAAAAAAAGAGAAGAATTAGTTGAGATTATTAAAAGTGATTAATTAGTAAGTGACTTTAATTTTAGGACAAAACTCAATCCGTCGCTTCGCGACAAATTTTCGCCTCGCAATTGATTCAATAATAAAAATAATGAATACCTCGATAAATGCGAAGCATTTTCGATGAATTGGCGAGCCCGAGCGATATGGTAGAAAAGCGAGGGCGAGCTGTAAATTTTGTTCTGAAAGAACAGATTGAAAAGGAAAGGTAATAATAAACAACAAAATTATGCCGAAGGCGGATTGAAGATATAAATTTTAAACCCTATTGTCCAATTACTTATGTCGCTGACTAAATGAAAGTAATGTTTATATAACAAGACAGAACAACTTCTTTATATGGGCTCATTAGTCAGAAAAACAGCAGAAGCAGAACTTCCAACAAAATACGGAAATTTTAAAGTTATCTGCTATGAAGACTGCAATAAAAGTCAGCATCTTGCTTTAGTCAAAGGCGATATAAAAGACAAAAAAAATGTTTTTGTGAGGGTCCATTCTCAATGCTTAACAGGCGATGCGCTCGGCTCGCTAAGATGCGACTGTGGACAGCAATTGGAAAAAGCGCTTAAAATAATCGGCAAAAATGGAGGGGTTCTATTATATATGGCACAAGAAGGCAGAGGAATAGGATTGATGAATAAAATTGTCGCTTACCGCTACCAAGACCATGGCATGGACACTGTTGAAGCAAATTTAAAGCTTGGATTTAAGGCAGATTCTAGGGATTATACTATTGGAGCGCAGATGCTTGCAGATTTAGGTCTTTCCACAATAAGATTACTGACAAACAATCCAAGAAAAATAGAGGGCTTGGAAAAATATGGTCTTAAAATAGTTGAAAGAATTCCAATTGTTATAAAGTCAAATAAAATAAATAAAAAATACCTCAGAGCTAAGAAGGAAAAGCTTGGGCATTATTTGGAGGAGAAGGGGGTTGTGGAGTAGGGAAATTATGGATATGAAAAATTTTGGGCAGGTGAAGGGAATGAACATAAAGATATAATCAATTATAACCCAATCTTTTTAGAACTTTTACTAAGGGACTTTTTGAATCCAGATAATAGAAGGCGTATTGAACAGCACCTTTAAATATATGTTCCATTTCATCCTTTGAATATTCATCTCTAAATGCTTTGACTGCCCTAAACAACCCATCCTCTTGTTTTTTTTGTTGTTTTCTTTTACTTTGAGTTTGATTTGCTGTTGGGGGTAGTAAAGACTCAATGTACTGAAGTGCCTTTATTGCATCTTCCATTAAGAGACACATACCTGACATTGCTTTTGCTTTTGAAAAATTTGTAATTTTAACTTCTCCGCGAATATCATCTGCAAAAACATGATTTTCAAATTCTCCATTATAGCTAATGCCTCTTGAATGTATTTGATATAACGCTTTTCCAAATAATCGTGCTGTTGCATCAAGGAACGTAACTCTGCCTTCTAATGCCTTGTCAGTTGAAGGTATTTCAATTCTTTCTTCTACAAAGTAATCTTTATTATGATCAAGAACGGCAGTTACTCCAGATTTGCGCAATTCAGCAATTGCATGACGTTCATCCACTCCACTGTAAGGTCTAACAAATAATTCTTCTTCACCTTTTGGAGTTCTTACTCTTACATACAGTAAATGACTTCTACCTTCTAAATCCACACCGTCCAAATTAGGGGGTACAGCTTGATCTTCGTTAATCCTTACAGGGCTTATAATATCTGTGTTCTTATAAGGCAGATTTGGAAAACGATTAAAATCAACAATCCTTTCTCTCATGGTAAAAAGTTGGATTCTAAATACATATTTAAACCTTTCTATTTTTACTATTTAAAAGTAGCACTTTTGAGGAAATAAAATATTGTATAGTCCCCCAACTAAGTAACTAGGTGTTTTCTGATGATTTCAAGATTGCAGATTTTCTTAATCTGCTCAGAGCCAATAGAATCAAAACAATTCTGAACTACGTCCTTTAATTCTTCTATAGTGGATGAGCATCTGCTAT
>JACPMP010000018.1 GCA_016185915.1 Candidatus Woesearchaeota archaeon | reverse complement strand
TCCCTTATCTTCTCAAGAATTATCTTTGTTGTGTCGCTTATGTTTGTTATAGAAATATTATATATTGGCACTGACTCCTCCTCTTTTGTTATTATGGCGACATCAACAACTATGTTGTTAACATTCAGTTCATAAGTGTCAATTATTTTCTCTCCTCTTTCCATTTTTAGATTTTGATTTTTATTAATTTATTTTTATTGTATTTATGAAAAAATTTTCCAATATTCTGTTTTTTAATTTTCTCATTATTGGTTTTTGATTTGTTATATTTAATGTGAAATTGGTTTTTTTGTAATGTTATTTTTATCTTACACAACGCATTATTTATCGTTCATTAAACTTTTTTAACAAAAAATATAATTTTAAATTATTTTTTGTTTTATTTTTATTAATGTTCAATTTTTTATTGAGCATTCATTTTTTAATTATTTTATTGATATTTTATTTTGAAATTTTTATTTGATTTTTATTTCATTGCAGTGTCTTAATCTTTGCATGTATTGCTTTTGCTTCTGCATCATTGGGCTCAAGCTGGAGTGCTTCCTGTATATCCCTCGATGCTTCATTATAAAAGCCCATTTTAATTTTTTCTTTTGCGCTCGTTTTTTTTGAATTTAAAAGGATTGATTTTGTTTGGGTATTTGTCTGTGCTGGCACTGTTTGTGAAAATACATTTTGATTGCCAATTGTATCTGGTTTTATTTGCGTATGCACATTCGGTGCAATTATTTGCTGCTGAAATTGCGATGATTGCAAGTTTAATTGTTTTTGCAGATTGGATATTTCCGTGTAAATGCTAAGGCCTTTGTAAATCTCCAAAATCCTCATGCCAATTGAGTTCTTATGCCTCAAAAAGCCCTCTGGCACTTGATTGTAAAGCTCAATGCACTTATTATAGTTTACAATGGCATTTATGAAGTCATTTGCTCTTATTGAGGAATTTATCTTGTCTATTAATTGATTCATTTCATGCATCAATGCAGAAACCCTCTTTACCAGCTCGTTGTCTGTTGTGTTGCGAAGTTCTTTATAAAAATCCATTATCTGCTCTTCTATTATCTTTTTTTCTTCAAAAAATACATTAGGAATTGAATTATTAATTTCTTGCACCTCTGAGTAAATTTTGAAAGGCAGCTCTTTTTTTCCTTCCTTGAGCGCAGCTCTTGCCCTGTTTATTAGCTCGTATATGTGGTCAGCTTTTCTTTTGGCATCGTTGTAGGCATTGTTTAATGCGCTTGAAAATTGCTTGCTTAAAGCAGACAATTGCTCATAAAGCTCTTTATTCCACTTCAGCTTTTGCTGCAGCAGAATATGCCATAATTGGACATAAGAAAGTTCTGCCTGCTCAAGATTGCCTTTGCTTAGATTTGCTTTTATATTCTCAACCAGGGGAGATGGCTCCAATTGTTCTTTAAAATCCGGCAGTTCAATATTTTCTTTTTCCGTTTTATCTGTCTGTAAACCTAAGTCAGAAAGCTCTCTATCCAAAAACTCGTCTATGTCCATTTTTGATTACAAATATGCCAAGTATTTCTTCCAAAGATCTTCTATCTTTTCTTCAGCCACTTTCTTTTCTTTTGCCTTTCTCAAAAATTCTTCCCTTATATGAGCAAGATTCTGTTGGAGATATTTCCTCCACAAGCCCTCAATATGCTCGTAAGGCACACTTTTTTCCTTAGCCCTTTCATAAAACTGCTCTTTGGTTATTAGCTCTTTTGTAAGCCCTTTGTCTTTTCCTTTGGCTTCTTTAATCCCTTCTTTGTAAAGGTATATGTATGGTGTTGTGAATTTGTACTCAATTCCAAAAATTTTTTCCTCAACCAAAAAATCAACTAAGGCTTGCGCGCTTGCAAGAGGCATTTTCAGCCTTTTTGCTGCTTCCTCAACTGATATTTTCTTGCTTTTTTTAACTAACTCGAAAAGCTCATCAGCAGTTGTCCTTAATATTGCATCATTTGGCGGCATATGCTTTAATTAGTCTGATTGTATAAAAACTTTAGTTATTGTCTTTGAGTAACAACTTTGAATATTAGGTTTTTATTATTTTACGGAATTTATTTTATTAATTAATCAAAAACTAGGTTTTTTAGGATTTCAATCCGGCTTCGCCAAATTCTAGTGCTCGGCGTAAATTTTCCTGCCATTAATTTACGCCTCGCCTATAATATTCAATAAAACATCAAAAGTGGGTCACCTCAACCACTTATTGTTTAAGAGGTCACTCTCGTGTTTCTTTTATATTTTATTGGATTATGTTTATTATGGTCTTTTATTGAATTTCTTATTAATGAATTTTACTGGCAAGTCTTTACAGCATATTCGGATGTTATGTTATATTTTGTTACATGCTCAAAATCGAGCTTGAAATACCTAAACTCATCCCATAAGCCCTGTCCTGTCAATGGGTTTGTTATGTTATAAAGCTGAGAGCATGGTGTAGTGATTAATGGGTCCCAAAGTATGTAATCAGCGTAACTATCAATTTGATCGGGGGTGGTTATTTTGTTTGGATTAACTAATGACTCGATGCCGCAACATCGCGAAGGGCTAATTGTATTAGTGAACCTCATCAAAAAGCTAGGTGCATCAGAGTTTTGCCAATATACATAAGTGCCATTTCTTAAGTGCTCTCTTACTTTGGATAGATTCCATTGATTGAACGAAACACTTGACTCTTTTATCTGATTGGTGTACAAGCCATTAGTATTTACAAGGTAATATGGGTCATAAAATCCTTCAATGCTGATAGTGGTGGTTATAGTTGCATTTTTTTTCCATTCAGCAACATTTGATTTGACTGAGAAATTTATGCGTAGCGTAGAATCTATGCTCCATGGCTTTGTTTGATTAACAGTGACATTGAGTATTGTTATGCTGGTATTCACATTTAGTGTATCTTTTGCTACATCGATTATTTTGTTGCTCCAATTCAACAAAGTATTATTCTCCGTTATATTTTTTTTTGTGATTGAGTCAATTGGCACATGCCCCTGCCCAGGATTAAGAATGCTCCCATTTAACATGACTTCATAGAAAGCGGAATTCATGTCTGTTAAGTACAAGTCAGTTTCATTAATGTAAAATATTAGGGAAAGCATTGCCTTGTAAGTGGCAGCTCTGAGAGCTGTTTCGAAATACCTGCCTTCCAAATCGTCAACATAATTGTCTATTGAGTTTATTCTTGCTCTTATTGCTTGTGTATCTTTCTGCAAGCTTACATCTGCTTGCGGTGTGAAGACTATTGTAAATACAGCTATTATAGTAATTGCAATGAATGTAAAGAATATCCCTTTTTTCTCTTTTATTATTTTTCCCATACAAATACCTCTGCCTTGTAAGGTCCCCATAAATTGCCCGTTGTTGTGTTAATAACTCCAAAAGTAAGTTTTTTTGAGGTAGTTAATATTTGAGTACTGCCTTTGGATTCGACATGCTCAACTGATGGTATTTTTGGGTATAAGACGACACCATTCATCCATAACTCATAATTATATTGAGGTGGAATTATTCCTGTTGAAACATTTTGGATAAACTTTTCTGCAATATCCAGCTTGTTTGTTGTATAAAACACACCAATTTGCTGCAATAGAGAATTATCGGCATCTGTTATGTTTCCTTGATTCCATAGCTCGCCTCCTATTCCTGCATACTGGTTATTAAGATCCTTTATCTTTTTATTGGAGAGAAAATTAAGCAAATCATCTGCCAGAAATCCAACCTGAGTAGGCTGAGGAGCATTAACATAAGAAGATGTAATAAGAAAAACTCCAATGACAAGCACAAATAACGCCAGTACAGCATCTAAGATGAAGAAGTAACCTCTTTTTTTAAGCAACATTTTGACTATGTATCCTTAGAATTATAGTGTATTTATAGTTTTTTGTTTTTTATCTCTGACTGCATGGTGTGCCGCTTATGACAATATTTTGGGAGCCAATGCCCTTGTAGCT
>JACPMP010000017.1 GCA_016185915.1 Candidatus Woesearchaeota archaeon | reverse complement strand
AGCTCAAGTTTGACCTCTTTTCGCATATTAGCTACAATATAGCTAACTACTATAAAATCATTTCGCTGTTATAGAATATACTTCAAGAAAAAATGAGTCACTTCACTAAATGATTATTAAAATTCCAAAACTATATAAACAACCTTTTTATAGAAAATAAGAATGAAAGAATTAAAGTGCAAGAAATGTGATGAGAAGATGATGAAAAAGGGTATTATCCAAAGTGGCAATTCTAAGTATGATATCTATCGCTGCAATGAATGCGGGCATGAAGAGATGAAGGCAATTGGGGTTAATCCAAGTTATCATAGGTGAAAATTAAATTTACTGAAAAATGAAAGGTATCATTATCGACGCCATTTAGGCCCTTTCGCTCTAAGAGCGATTAGCCAAGAGCATGGCAGTTCTTGGTTATGTGGGCTGGATGGTGTTCAGTTTGAAAAAGAAATTCTTGGAATGTGTCTTACATGGCTTGGCATTGTTTAGGTGCAAGAGGATATGCTGGCAGAGAGGCGGAAAAGACAAAACTTGGGCAAATGAGCACACAGAAAGATGCTTCAAGTGCATTAATGAAGGCAGATACATTAAAAAAGAAATAATAAAAGAAAAAGTAAAACATTTTAGGATATAAAAATTGGGCGATATATTTTTATACTCGAACTGCTATGATTATGAGTACAATGAGCGAAATAACCTTTGAAAAACAAATACTTAACAAATTAGCAAGCGTGGAAAAGAAAGTTGATTACATAATGGAATATATTGAAGACGCAAAATTAAGTGAAGACGACAAAAAAGCATTAGCAGAAGCACTTAAAGAAGAAAGAGAAGGAAAACTTCTAAGCAAGAAACAAGTATTTGGCTAAGATGGCTAATTTTTCCAGCAGAGTTCTCTAAAAGGGCTGCCAAATATATCAAAAAATATGGCGGAGAACGGATTCTGGAAAAAATTGAGAAGCTTGAAGAAAATCCTTTTCCGCAAGAAGTTGAAAGAGTTGAAGATTTTGAAGGCGAGAAAGTTTTCAGGGTTAGAGTTGGCGACCAAAGAATTCTTTACATTGTTAGGTACAATCCAAATAAGCTCATTGTAGTCAAAGTAGATAAACGCTCACGAGTGTATAATTAATTTCTCTTTATTAATCTCTTCTTTCATCAATTTTTTCGAAATATCCATATCTAAGTCTATTAATTTCTTTACAAGTGGACTGTTTAAATTTAATTTATATAATTCTGCCCTTCCAATTTTCCTCGTCTTAGTTACTATCCCTAATTTCACAATGTTATTCCAAAACTGATGTAATGTACTCCAACCTATATCGGCATTTTTTGCTATGTCTGTCAAACTGTAATCAAACTCTCGATTATCTATAAAGAAATCTATAACTTTTACTATTGGAGAATCTCCAAATACAACTCTAAAAGATGATTTGTCAAAAATCTCGGATTTTTGATCACTCGAAAATTTCTTTAAAATTTTCTTTGTTTCTTCCATTGTAATATATGATTAGAAGAGCTTGTTTATATATTTTTCTATATTTAAACGTTCATTATACTGAACAAAACTATATAAAGACGTATTTATTCTTAAAGGCTAAGATGGACTTAAAACAGATTATTCTTAGGAAGCTTTATAGACGTAGGGTTATTGGAGGAAAACATACTGCTGTAGAACATCTAACTAAAGGTTTGCCAAGACATCTGGCAGGAGTAGCAAAAAATGCAGTTAAGGAATTAGTTAAAGAAGGTTTCATTTTGACAAAATCTACTTCTTATGGTTTACAAGTCAGTTTAAATCCAGAAAAAATTGATGAAATCACTAAGATTATTGAGGAATAACGAGAAAGTTTGTATAAAACTTTGTTTTATGCGAAGCTGAGAAGAGAAACTCCATTTTCGAGTGTAGAATTCGTTAGGCATTAGACGAACTTTTTTTATCTTTTTTGCTAAGTAACTTCCTAAAGCCCATATGAATCACATATACAAAGTTGAATAAGAGGTAAAAGAACATTAAAAATGCTCCAAATATCATCCACTGCGCATAAACAATTCCGCCTAAAAGTGTGTATCTTTCATCAGAAGTTGCAAGTAATAAAACTGGAATTAAGATTGATAAATAAAGCACTATCCCACTAATAACCCATTTTTTCTTAAATGATGGTTTTTGATTAAAAAAATGTAAATCAAACCTATTAATCCGTGTACTACAATACCTTTTATTGTAGAGAATAGTGACTCTGATAAATATCTTGAAAGTTCGGATTCTACACCAAGTTTCAAAATTTGAATAATCAAGAATATAGCGATTAATAATAAAAGAATTCCAGAACCTATCCAAATCAATTTTAACATTCTTTTATTTTCCATATCCTTAAACATTTTGGTTTAGGTATATTTAATCCTTCTCTTTTAAGGGTGGGTGGCGGGGCGAGT
>JACPMP010000040.1 GCA_016185915.1 Candidatus Woesearchaeota archaeon | reverse complement strand
TGTTAAGCAAAATTTCCAATTTGCCCTTTTTTCAAAGGGTAACCCTTATTTTCTTAACGGATTGCCTTCGCCAAACCGCTCCAATCCGAAATTGCGAACTTCGGATAACATCGCGGTTTAACGCAATTTTTTGCATTCATTGAATTTTTTAAACAACGAAAAAAATAGGCAAAAAACTACGGCATTCCTAAAAATAAGGCAAATTGGAAACTCTGCGGTTTAATGTTCCTCCCTTGTTCGCTCCACTCACAATGGTCGGAACTTAGTTCGCAAAATTTGTGGTGTGCCTCAAATTTTGCTCACGAGGGCAAAACCGCTCACTCGCCCTCGCAATCTTTTATTATTTTCATTTTTGTTGCTCGGGGAGATTTTTCTGCGGAAAAACCTCTCTTAATGGCATATGTTATATTCAATTGAGGGAAGTGCCTAGCGAAATATTTAAATAGCTGGTATTATCTTTATCAAAATATGTTTAGAAAAATTTATGGAATTGCAGCAGGAATTTTGTTATTAATTCAAATGTTGTTGTTCACATTTATTTGGGGTAATCCTTTCCTTGTCTTTTCTTCAGAATTGAGGATAATAGGTTTGCTTTCGATTACCTCTGAAGTGATTATTGCTGTTAGTGGATTTATAGAAAACAAAATTCTGAGAATATCATTAACTGTATGTGGAGCTATATTATGGTTTATTATAACTTTTATCGGATTTGTTGGAAATCCCGCTGCTATTTTCTAGATTTTTGAATGTAAATAGGCACCTCCCTCAACTTTGCTTCGCAATTTTCCAGAACTTCGTAGCTGTAAAAGAATATAACAGCGATTAAGCGTTCCGCTCCTCGAAAAAACTGGTTTCGCTCCCGCTCTGAAAATTTTTCCATCTCTGATTTTTCAGCCATATGGGAAAAATCGAGGGAAAAATTTTCGAGGGTCGCTCAACCACATTATTACTCGGCTTTCCAGCTCGTCGCTTCGCTCCAGAGGGAAAGCCTGCGTCATAACGTCGCTTAATCGCATAAGTTATATTCAATTTTTTCGTCGCCTTTCAGGTTTTTCTTTATGATAAAACCGAAAATTTAGCTTTGTTATCTTCGCATAAAATCTGGATTTTATACGATTACGTTTTACTACATTAACTTTTTAATTAAACGGTTTTTTCTCGCTTATGAATATTAAGAAGTAGAATAAGAAATCCAATCTGGTTTTTCGGGTGGATTTGTCTTTAGTATATCCCTCCACTTTTCATCTGTTAATCTATCTTCCATAGGATGCTTAAACTCGTAATAACTCATCACAGGACCAGCTCCTATTAATATCCTTCCATCAGGAACTTTATATGCTACAACAATCAAATCAACATAACCAACCCCCTCTTCTAGAACTTTTTGAGTATTAATATCAGTATGAACATCAGCAATTAATGTAGTTTTTACACCAGCTTCCTCAACTCCAAACACGCTATTTTCTAATTCTTTTCCAAAGTTTCTAATAAACTGGTAATCCTCTTCTTTTAATTCTTTATCATCTAACTCTTTTTTCGAAATTTCTAAGAGTCTCTCTAGTATTGTTTGGAGACCATCTAACCTGCGTTTAGCTTTTTCATCTAAGACATTCATTTCAGAAAGCCCCTTATTTGTCATTTTGGTCAATGCTAGTAATCTTGCATAAAATTCAGGGACTGGCTCAACATAGCCAACAACTGGTTCTGGCACTGGTTGAACACTAGTGATTCCAATACCTGGCGTATAACTCTGTTTAGCATAAAGAATTGTGTCATGCCTTAGTTCGCTCCATGATGCGAGAACGGCATTTAATTGTTTTCTATGCCATGCTTCTGATTGCATAAAAGTAGGATAACCTGTGCCATAATCCTCTAATAAAGATTTCATAGAATACAGCCAACCCCAATATAAATTTTTATTCCAGTGTTCTTGAGTAAAAGAATCAAAAAGGTTGCTTAAATTTTTAAATTGTTCATCATAATTTACAAAATTATCATCTTCATTATTACTTAAAATTTTTTTGGCTTCTTTAGAGCCTAATAAAGCCATTACATCAAGACCTCTAGGAAAACATCTTATATAACCATAATCAGGAATATAACAAGCTGTAAAAGGCGGATTTTTACCTTTGAAGTCTGAAACTTTTGTTGCTACTAAATTTTGAAACATGTAAGAATCAGGGATGAATCTCTGCCCCATTAATCTAAACCCTTTTGATTTGTCCAAGCATTTATTTATATCATCTTCCTTTATTTTAACTCCAGGTGGATATAAAATATAACATCCTCCAGTGCCACCATATATTTCAGGCATTCTTAAACTTGCTAGTTCAAATTTCAACTTAACAAAATCATCATCATTTGTTAGTTCATCAATGCTTGGAGTTTCGCCAAGAACTTTCTTTATCTCTTTAAGATATTCGTCAGGTGTTAAATCATCAGCTAATCCAACATAAAATGCTGTAACACTATAAATTCGTTCCCACAACTCTTTAACAGGTTTTCCATCTACTTTTAGTTTGCTTAAAGAATCAGCTATCATTGAAGCTGCAATTGTCTGTTTTTTTGCCTCTTCTGGTGAAATAAACGCTTCACAAGAGTTACAATAGGGATTCGCGCCTTTCAGTAAGAACGCTATTCTACCATACCACATCATTCCTTTAAAATATTTTTTTAATATTTCACTTCTTGTATAATGTCCTCTTGGCACATACTGAGAATAATCTTCTTTATAAATAAAGATTGGACTTTCCTTAAACCCTTTGTGTTCTTCTATTAATGATAATTCAGATTCTACCTCATCTTTGACATAATCTGGAATCTCAGTTTCTGGCTCTAGAAGTTTTAATCCAACTGTGAAATAAGCTACATTTTTCTTTGTAGCATCTTTTACTACCCCTTCAGATTTAACATATTTCTCTTTGGCATCATCTAGCAAAGCTTTACTTATCTTGATAATATCTGGATAAAATTCTCTCTCTTCAATATCTTTTAAAGTTTCATCGAATTGGATGTGGTACAAATGAAGCAAAGTATCAGAAGTAATAAATATTGGAACCTCTTGCTTTTTTAGGTCGTTATAGGGCTTTACAATATCTTCTTCAGTTCCCCAATCAATAACTACAAACCCGTTTTTGGACAATAATTGTTCACCATTTTTTAAATTCAATTTTGAAGAGACATCTTCATAATTTGAAATCTGTGAACTTCTTAAGGGAAAGGTATAACTTGGAACTTTAGGAGTTAATTCTAAAGGCACTAACTCATAATATGAAGCCATTTTAGCTGCAAGGGCATTTAATTTTAACTCTTCACGTTCAGATTTCTCTACAGCTTTTATAGGCTCAACAATAGGGGTTGGTTGTGAAGGTTGTGTTATTCTACTTTCTTTACATCCACTAATGAATAGTATGCCGATAATTAAAAATATAAATATTGTTTTGATTTTATTGTTCATATTAAACTACCTTATTATTGGTAAGATTTGCTATATATAAATACTTATCGTAAACTTCCACTTAAATCAAAGTTATTGTCATCTAAAATATTACATTATATAACTATTCCTATCGGCTCGAAAAAACCTATTAAAAAGTACGATAACAATAAATTTTCGGCGACGAAAAAACTTTTCGTCTATGAGAATTCTGTTAACAAAAAAAAGCGTTTTCCAGCTTTCTTCTCTCATTGATTCCATAATCATTTCACCTTTATATTGTTTGTGATTTTTGGGCTTGTTACGACATTCGTCTATCCGTGCTTTATCG
>JACPMP010000053.1 GCA_016185915.1 Candidatus Woesearchaeota archaeon | reverse complement strand
CTTTAACCAAAAAAATTGATATCCAAAAGATAAGTGACAAGATAACATCAGACTTAATCATGCTTAACATAAAAGGCATTATAAAAGAGATTAAAGAGCATAGGAATGAAACAAATGTTAGGATTCTTTTAAATGGACCTTTGTATAAAGGAAGCAAAGAAGCACAATGTTTTATACCATTAAACATAAGTTTGAAGGATAAGGTATTACTTGAGCCAAAAAGAGAGTCTATTATTCCTATATACAGAGAAATTCCAAATTTTGAAATTTTTGCAATGCAAGAGAAAGAAATTTTAGCCGAAAAAGTGAGAGCAATATTTACTAGAATAAAACCGAGAGATGTTTATGACTTTTGGTTTTTGCTTGTAAGAAAAAATATTACTTTTGATTTAAAGCTGATAAACAAAAAATTAGCTCTCTACAATGTAAAATTTGATTTTAAAGATTTTAAAAATAGAATTGCAAAGATGAAAAATTTGTGGCAAACCGACCTTAAAAATTTGATAATAGGAGAATTGCCTGAGTTTGATTTGATATATAAGGAACTAAAGGCAGGAATATAATCTATAATTTTAGAAGAACCTATTTCTATATTTAATACAACTGTACTAAATTTTAATGTACCCATATTACTAACCAAAATAACTTAATAACTCTTTTTTGTTTTTATTACCAACAGAGATTTTCGAAAAATTCTTATTAAGGCTTTTAGCCTTAAGTACGTAAAGAGATTTTGTCTTAGTCCTATAAGTAGTCCGTCTTTTGCTCTATTGTCATTTCTTCTACTGTTTGTATGGATTAAACCAGTTCTTGTTGCAGCACCATACAAAACTTCTCCTGTGCCTCGAATGTCTTTGTACATTCGCTGTGGATTTCCATTCCAAAATTTTCTGTGCCGTGCTTTTGCACTCAAAGTTTTTCTTACACGCTTTTTGTCCTGCTTAAAAATTGGGATAAGGTTTTGTTCTTCACTTCTTTGTATTAAATCATATGTTCCGTATTTGGTATCGCCAAATCCGTAGCCTTTAATTGTTGTTTGTTGCAGAAGAATTTCACCACCTTTACCGTCTGAAGTATGATGGTCTGTCATCAGCATTCCTTCTACAACAATTATTTGGAAAGGGGGGTCGTAACCTAAAAGGGTATGAAACTTATCAGTAAGCTTTTCTTTTTTCCTTATCCCTTGTCTCGTTCTTTCAGCACGTACTGAAGTGCTAAGTGCAGTACTATCAAATATGTGCAAATATACCTCATTAATTAGGGTATAAATTTTATCTCTAAAGAGATAAGTCAATTGATAAATAACGATGCTACTCAGATTTGTATAGTGGTACTGAAAGGCACTGTGGTCATAATGTCTGCCGATATATAGCTCTGATTCTTGTTCCATAACTTCGTAACCTTTATGAATCATTCTCGAGAATATTACAAATGTAATGAGCTTTTCTTTCGGTATCTCACAGGGTCTACCTATCTTGTAGATAATGATAAGACCTCTCCTTCTTGTTACTTCACTGAGTTTGTCCAAAATTTTTGGAGTAGAAAACTTTTTTAACATCAAGTCTCTACGCTTTCTGTACGATATTGTCGGTTTCATTGGGGTGTGCCTCCTAAACCACCCCTCTGAAACCATTAATTTTAGAACTGGAATATATATTTTTAACTATTTATTCGAAAATCTCTTACCAACAAAGTTTATACCAAAAGGAATTGTTGAGTCAGAGGCATTTAAGTAGAGATAATCACAAAACTTTAGTATTTTTTATGCAGGATAGATAAGTTGCCCTCTTAGTTTTTAAATAACTATTCTCAAGTAACAACAAAAGCGAAAGGTTTAAATATACGCTATCTTTTCCACCTGTGAAGAAAAATAATGTATTAAATTATACAAAATGAATCCGACAACTTCGTACAAAATTGATCCAGCAAAACTGGAAAAAGTGCTAGCCAGAAATCATATTCGGTTTGATAATGATTTGCCAAGTGGTGCAAACTACAGAGAAGAGGGGAGTATAATTCCTAAACGTTCCGAACGTGGTTATACTACACGTGAACTCTTAGTTTATGGTGGTGGAATAACAGGAATAGCAGCTTTGATTGCTGCAGGTTCTATTTGGGGTCCTGGCATTTATCAAAAATTCAGGAAAAGTGAACCAGCTCCAGCTCCACAAACTCCAGCTCCAAAAGATGAATTAGCGGAGCTGGCAGAAAAGCATTCTGGATATGATTGGAGGTATAGGCAAAAATCAGAGAATCTGGCAACATGGTATACTCTGCAACTATATAAAATGGAATTCCAGCAAGGAGAGAAACACATTGTTGGTGTTACAATGCATCACTCACATAAAGGTCAAGATAAAGATAAGTTCTATGGGGCAATGAGATTTGATAACAAGAGTCCTAAGGAAGGCGAGAAGTTGTGGCGTTATGCTTTACCGTTTGGGAAACAAGTATTGATTGAAGTAACTAAAGAGCAGTATGATGCTTTGAAAAGCGGCAAACTCAAGCCTCAATTTATGATGTACAAAGTAGATGACCCAAAAAAGCAATTGGACATTCATGCATCTGTCAAGAGAATGGGGGTTAGTATCGCAGATAAAGTAGCAAGAAGGGACGCTCCAAAACCAACTCCTACTCCTAGACCAGAAGCAACTCCTACTCCAACCTAGACCAGAAGCAACTCCTACTCCTAGACCAGAAGCAACTCCTACTCCAAAGTATGAAGCAACTCCTACTCCTAGACCAGAAGCAACTCCTACTCCTAGACCAGAAGCAACTCCTACTCCAAAGTATGAAGCAACTCCTACTCCTAGACCAGAAGCAACTCCTACTCCAAAGTATGAAGCAACTCCTACTCCTAGACCAGAAGCAACTCCTACTCCTAGACCAGAAGCAACTCCAAGACCAGCTCCTAGTGGCTTTTGGAACACGCTAAAATACTACTTCACTCGTGATGTTGAGCCTATAATCTCTGATGAACAGAGAAGACGTGAAGCAGAAGGGGCTAGAGGCGGGCAATAATTTTAAATTAAGGGTATTCTTTTTTAGAATTGTTCTATCAAATCATTTTATTAAAAATTATGGATTAATTGGAACTTTTGAGAGAATATAGTCCCCCAACTAAGTAACTAGGTGTTTTCTGATGATTTCAAGATTGCAGATTTTCTTAATCTGCTCAGAGCCAATAGAATCAAAACAATTCTGAACTACGTCCTTTAATTCTTCTATAGTGGATGAGCATCTGCTAT
>JACPMP010000039.1 GCA_016185915.1 Candidatus Woesearchaeota archaeon | reverse complement strand
GAAAAAGAAATGCCTAAACTCTGTTTTTGTTATTGAAAATAAATCACTAAGTGAACTTTTTTTTAGCATGTATAAAATAAAAGGAAATGTTATAATAAGGAATAAGAATCTAGATGTCAATACTGCAATTGGAGTCAATGTGCCAATAAGCATTTTTGTTAATATCGCGGGAAATCCAAAAAGCACAGAGGCGATAAAAACCATGAATTCAGGCGATTTTGATTTCAACATAGGTTTATGGGTTTAGCCATAATTTAAAAATGTTGATATTATGTTAAGTAAAGTTGTTAAGTATCCAACCCAACAACAATAATGGTGGCAAACACGCATTTTCTTGGTGAAAATGCTACTCACAAAGGAAATTTCAGAATGTCGGAAATTTTTATTATCTGTTTGAAACTGCAAAAATTTCCGAGCATGCTCAAAAATCGCAACTATTTGAAATGAATTATTGCGATTTTTGACACTTTGTAACTGAAATTTCCTCTGCATTCGATTTGCCACCATTGTTGTTGGGCGAAAACTGAGTGCAGAGGATTTTTGCGTTACGCAGTTCGCAAAAATCCTCTGCGAATAGGGTTTTGACAAACAAAACCCGTGTTTGAGCCCTTCAAATTTATCAAAAATATAGAATAAACTGTATACTTTAATTGTTTACCCTACATATTACTATAACAAAAGCTTTATTAAACAAAAGATATATAATATTGCGAAATACATATAAAAACTATGTTTAAGATAGTAAAAGAGGTGCGGGACATAAATAGGTTCAATCAGATACTTATAGTTCTTTTTGAAGAGGGCTTTGATTTCCTGTTAACAAAATTAAATCTTAAGCGGTATATTCCATTAACAAAAAGGCTAAGATCAAAGCTAAATAAAGGGGAGAAGCCGAAGCCGGAAGTCATTCTTAGAAAAACCCTTGAAAGGCTTGGACCTACATTCATAAAGCTTGGTCAGGTTTTAAGCGTAAGGCCGGACTTAATACCGAAAGAATATTCTAAAGAGCTGGAGAAGCTTCAAGATAGCGTTCCTTCATTTCCATTTAATGAAGTAAAAAATATAGTAGAAAAGGAATTTGGCAAGAGCATAGAGCAACTTTTTCTTCATTTTGAAAGAAAGCCAATAGCATCAGCTTCAATAAGCCAGGTGCACAAGGCAATACTGAAAACAGGCGAAAAGGTTGCTGTCAAAGTTCAAAGGCCCAATGTGCAGCATATAATGGAAACAGACATTGAGATAATGTTTTATTTTGCAAATCTTCTTGATAGGCATATAGAGAAAATAAGAAGATTTAAGCCTGTGAAGATTGTTAATGAGTTCAAGGAATGGACAGAAAAGGAGCTTGATTTCAGGCTGGAATCAAGAAATGCAAAAAGATTTTATCAGAACTTTAAGGACAGCAAAACTGTGCATATTCCAAAAGTTTATGACGAACTGACAAGCGAGAGGTTATTGACTTTGGAGTTTATAGAAGGGATAGAGCTTCATGACCTGAATGAAATCAAAAAAAGAAAGCTCAACTTTAATGAAATTATAAAAAACAGCTTTGATGCAATCATGACACAAGTTTTCGTACATGGAATTTTTCATGCAGACCCCCATCCAGGCAATATCATTATAATGCGCGGTAATTCAATTGCCTTTATCGACTTTGGGATTGTGGGATATTTTGATGAAAAATTAAAGAACAAATGCATAGACTTGCTTTATGGAATTGTTGAGCAGGATGAAGAGATCATAATGGAAACTTTGGTGAGCATGGGCATGGAAAGCGATGACATTGACTATGAGCAACTAAAATCTGACATTGGATTTATAATTCAGCCATTGCAGCATTCCTCAATAAAGGAGTTTAAGGTAAGCAAAGTGCTTGAAGAAATTCTTGATATTGCATTGAGGCATAAGCTGAGGATTCCAGCGCCATTTGTTTTGTTTGGAAAGACCATCATAACTTTGGAGGGCATATCCATTGAATATGACCCCAACTTCAAAATGGTTGAAACTGCAAAGCCATTCATTGAAAAGCTAATTGCAAAAAGAAAAAACCCTTTTTATGTTTGGAAAAGCATTGTGCACAACATGAGCAAGTACAGGAAATTTGCAGAGGAGTTCCCTGAAAAGGCAGAGAAAGCGCTTGACAGAATACAAAAGGGAACTATAAAGGTTGATATTGAAGACACGGACATAAGGAAATTATCATTAGAAATAGACAGAAGCAGCAACAGAATTGCTTATGGCTTGCTGATTGCAGCTTTGCTGATAACATCTTCTATTCTTATACAAGTAGAAAAAGGGCCTGCAATACTTGGCATTCCGTTTTTATCTTTTTTCAGCTTCTTTTTTGCCTCAATACTCACATTTATGCTGTTCATTTCCATTGTAAGGGAAAAATTTCAGCATTGGTGACAAATGCCACAGGCAGTAGTTCATGTTTTGTTTACGATAATTGTACTGGATTTGTTTAGAGACCATTTTCTCAAAGATAAGCTCAAATTGCCATTGCATTATGTTTTTATTGGTGGAGTAGCTGGTTTGCTTCCTGATATCGATGTCCCATTATTTTGGCTGCTAAAAAATTTTTTAGGTTTTGAAATTCCATGGTTTCATCGCGTTTTTACACATACTTTCCTTTTCATATTAATATTTTTGGTAATATCATTAATCTATTTTGATTTTAACAGGAAAATGAGTATTTTGTTTATGGTCATTACTTTTGGAGTCGGATTTCATATTTTCTTAGATTGGCTTCTTGTTGGCGGAGTAGCACCTTTTTACCCCCTATCCGACGTATCTTACGGCTTAAACTTAATTGGAAGGTTAAAGCTGCCATTGGCAGTTGAGGGCTTAGAGGCGATTGTTTTGCTTTGGTGGCTTTGGCACGAGGAAAAAACCCATAAGATAAGCGACTTTATTTAGAAAAATCCCATAAGCTTCATAAACCTTACAATTAATGCAGCTAAAAATACAATGCCGACTGCTGTAAAGATATTAGTTTTCCTCTTGTCTGTATAATAGACAATACCCCCCGTTATTATCAATCCTGCCGCTAATAAAAACCATTTCCAGCCATTGCTGATATTTGTGTAAAAAATATAAGCTTCTATCAGCGCTGGAAGTGCAGCAATTTTAAGTATCAGTTTCCAGTTATATTCTTCTTCCATTTTTAATTATTAGTTTATCATATTTTTAATCTGTCGCATTGATGTTCAATCATTATTGTTTTTATTCATTGAATTTTATATATTAAATTTATTATTTCATTAACACTTTTGTTATATTTTTAGTAATGTAAACAACATTCTTTTAGTTTAATATGTCGGAAATCGCTAAGGCGTACACCCTACTACTTTTAGTATAGGGAAAGCCAGCGATTTCCGAGCATGCTCAAAAACACGCTACGTACTTTAGTGCGTAGTGTTTTTGACATTTTTTGTCTTTCTCAACGCATTAAATATTTTTAAACAATAATCTCAAAAACAATAAAAATTTTTAAAAAAAATAAATCAAAAAAGACTCTTATTCTATCACTGTCCCTCTAAATTTTTTGCCTTCCAATAAATTCCTTAAATTCTTCAAATCTTTGCCAACTATATAAACTTTAATATTTAATTTCATGGCCTCTTTTGCAGCAACAGGGTCAAAAGGCACATTCATTCCAGCTTTCCATTTCTGGCTTATCAATCTGCTGTAATCCTGCCAGCTTATTTTTTCAATTTTCTTTGCGCCCTTATGTTTTTTTGGATCTTTATTATAAACATAATCAACATTGCTCATATTGATAACATCTTTAACACCTAAGTTTTCGGCAAGCAAAACAGCGTCATAGTCAGTGCTCCATCCTGGCAACCAGCCTGCTGCAATTATAATATCTTTTTTGAAATTTACTTTTAAAGTCGGATTTGAAATAATATTTTTGTTTACATTGCTGCTAAACATTGATTTCAATAAATGCGCATTTATTTTTGTTGCGTAAATTCCAAGCCAATCCAGTTGTTTAGCGCTTAGCTTTTTTGATTCAGAAGCAATTTGCTGAAAATTCCGCGCAAGCTTCCCGCCGCCGCAAATGATGGCAAACCTGTAATTTTTTTTAATATATTCCTCAATAGTTTTTTTAAAGTCCTTTAAGAAATTAATATCTATGCCATCCGGTACTATCAAAGAACCTCCTAAAGACAAAATGATTGTTTTTTGCATTTTAATTATAATTTATTTTGTTCTTTGTATCAAATTAATAATCTCTTTTGTTAGTAAATCAAATGTTTTGTTGTCAAGTCGTGCAAATGATTTAATTATCAGGTTTTTTTCTATCTGCATTATCTTATCAGCACGTATTCTGCTCTTTAATGGAAGTTTCCCTTGTGATATATTTTTATTGTCTATTACAATACTATATCGCGTATCTTCCAATTTAGATGTAATGGCACATACTATTACATCTGGGCGTATTCCATTATAGTCATTGTTGGAAACTATAACTGCAGGCCGAACTTTGCTTCCTTCTAAGCTAGAAAAAGGTAGCCTTACCCAGATTATATCTTGCTGTCTCATTTATTTGAGTCTCGATAAATTTTATCCCAAACTTCATCTTCCTTACTCCATGCCTTTTTAATTGCTTCTCCCTGTAGAGCATTCCAAAGCCTATCTTCACCTTCTATTGCGTTTAAGACATCTGATTCTTTTTTGAGCACAATCTCACCTTTCTTTTCTATCAAAACAAGAGTTGTTGCTTTATCTAATCCGAAATCCTTTCTCACATCCTCCGGTATTACTATTTGGCCACGCTCATTCAAATTAACTGTTCTCAATTTTTTAATATGTGTTTTAATCATCATAATCGAAATAATATGAATAGTATGAATTTAAATATCTTTCGGTGTTTTTGTTAATGATATTATAGAAAAATGTTTCTGATTTAACTCCCAAATCCAATAAAAGTAACCCCAATAATAATCAAAGCAATTCCAAACCACTTTATCTTATTCATTTTTTCTCCCAAGAATTTAACACTAAGCAAGCTTACCCATATATAGCTTACTGAAACAAACGGGTACAGCACAGACAAATCGCCCCCTTTTAAAGCTGGAATAAATAATAATGTCCCTATAGCATACAAAGCCACACCTCCGAAAAGATGATAATTGGTGGCTAATGAGCTTATCTTAGATAACTTTTTAGCAGATGCCTTTTTTAGCAATATAGGTCCAAAAGCTCCAATAAGAGTTGCTGAAATTACCAATACAATTGCCCAAAGCTGTGTCGCCATTTTATAAAGCTCCCGGGATGCGGTCTTTGCTGCCATAACCAATTAAAATAATGCCTATGATTATAGCTGCTACTCCAGCCCATTTGAATTTATTCATAGTTTCTCCTAAAAATTTAACACTTAACAAACTAACCCATACATAGCTTGTAGCGATTATTGGGTATAAAACCGAAACTTCACCCCCTCTAAATGCTATAATTAACAAAATACCGCCAATAACATAAAGAAGAATTCCACTAATAAGATAATAATTTGTGAGGATACCTAAAATATCAAAATTTAAAGTTGCAGAGCCCTTCTTCCAAAGAATCTGTGCCGAAGAAGTCAATAATGTAGTAAACAGAACAAGCAATGCAGCCCATAGTTTGGTTGTCATTTTAAGATTAAAAAGAAGAGTATTTTTATATTTATTGATTTTTGGATTTGTTATAATATTTTTATATTTTTTATCAGTCTTAAGAATTCAGCTGGAGTTATTATCTTTATTCCTCCAAACTCTTTTAACTTTAGCAAATGGTTATCATTAGTGATGATGTACTCCGCCTTTCCTTCTTTTGCACATTCTAAAACTTTATTATCATCAGTATCTTCCATAATAATATTGACTTTCTCTTTAGGTTCTATAATTTCTGAAAAAGATATTATCTTTTGCAAAGTATATCTCGTGTAAAGATTTTTATTTTTAATTTTGCTCTGGAGTTCATCGTACTTTAATACTTCACTATACTCCTGTATTATATTTTTTGATAGAATCAGATTAATTATTTTTCTTTCTACAAGTTTGATAATCTTGAAAGAATCTCCATACCAAAATGTAGCTGAAATGAGAATATTTGTATCTGCTGTAATCTTCATTTTTTCTTTTTAGCTCTAAAGCGGTGGACTATTTCTGGAACATCACTCTCTTTGATTCCGGCTTTTTTAGCTGCCTCTCTTAGAGGTCTAGTTATTTCCTCAAATGTATTTATAGATACTTTTTTGATTAATAAGGTATCTTCTTCAAACAAGAATAATACCTTTTCCCCTTCTTTTAAGTCCATTTCCCTTCTAATGTCTGAGGGAATTGCTATTTGCCCTCTTGAGCTAATTTTTCCCATTTCAATTATTTCAGTCATTTAATTCACCTCAATATCTTGTTTAAAAGATAGATAAGATGTATCTTATATATAAGACTATTGATTGCGTATAAAGAAATTGACGATTTGCAAGAATGATTTATAGGTTTATTGATGTGGTGAAAGGTGAATGAGATTTTTTCATTCAAGAAGTTATTCTAGCAAAGCATGATTCTCTGTAACCTGTCTTTATTATCTTATCACAAAGCTTAATATCGTTCTTAATGACAGCATTGCACTCGTACTTTGAATCTTGATCTAGAATCATGTTGCATATAGAAATATCTTTTTTTCTTACTCCAATATCA
Organism: Candidatus Woesearchaeota archaeon; assembly: GCA_016185915.1. GTDB lineage: Archaea > Nanobdellota > Nanobdellia > Woesearchaeales > GW2011-AR4. The sequence goes on along the minus strand of JACPMP010000039.1, from coordinate 4,538 downwards.
CTATAGCATAATTCTTTATACTCCGAGCTTTCAATCTTATCACACATTAATAGGTCGCCTTTCTCTACAGAAATATTTTTGTAGCATGAACCCTTCAAGCTGAAACTTTTAATTTTATCACAGGTTAAGACATCTTGATTTTTAACAGCAGTATCAAAGAATTTAACGTCTTGGTTGGAGATACCAAAAATTGATGTATCATCCTCATTCTTTGGTCGGTCAGAACTTTTTTCTGTTGTGACTACATCTTTATAGCAATTATCTTTATCTAACTGAGTTTTAATCTTTTCACAAATTGATTTATCTTTTAACGCACTAGCTACTTTACTGTAACAGCCATCTTTCCATGTTTGTTTCCACGAATCTCTAGAAGATTTTCCCTCGGGAATCTTATCACAAACAGTTACATCCTTTTTGCTTATAGCTAATGTAGAGTAACATGCATATTTATTAGCTTCATTATCGCTGAATAGCTTATCACAAGAAGAAGTATAAGTTACAGAAACATCCTTCTTTCCGCAATTACTGAGTGTTATAAGAAGTAAAAGAAAAACTATTAAAATTTTGACACGATTGAGACTCATGCAATAAACTTTATTTTACAACTTTATAAATATTATCTTTTTATTTCTCAAAATTAAAGTCCTAATCATTCGTCTAATAAATTTATTTTCTGCCCCAGACTGTTAAATTTCCTAGGAATCCTTTACCTTAATCAAAATCACTTCAACATTATCTCAACAAAAGAAGAGTAAGCAGGTCTTGTGATGAAAACTCCTATTGTGACCCCAATTATTGTAGTTATCGCAAAGCCCTTCAATAATCCGGCTCCTGCAAAAATCAACGGAATCATGGCAACAACAACAGTAAAGTAGGCAAGCATGATTATTAAAAATGCCCTCTTTACTTTTTCTTTCCAATTATAAATAGTTGCAGTTTCGCCTTTTAATGTTTCATCAGTTATAACAATCTGGTCGTCTACGCCTGTGCCAATTGCTACTAAAATGCCTGCAATTGCAGCCATGTCTATATTCCAGCCAATAAACGCAGCAACCCCTAATAATATAATAACCTCGGAAAGCATTGTAATCAATATGGGAATTGCTATCATTAATTTCCAGTATCTTATACCTATTACAATAGCGACCGCAATTATTGCAAACAATGACATAATCATGGAATTTTTAACAAACCCTTCCCCCAATACCGGAGATATTGCATCTGTTTTCACAATATTTAGCTTTACAGGCAATGAGCCAGTTATAAGGATTGTCTGCAGCCTTTTCATATTCTGTAATGAATCAAATACTGCTTCCTGCTGATTTGCTCCAACTCCAGAGCCTGAGATAGAAATTTGAGTCACAGCTTGCCCTTTTAAATCAGCTCCTATGTTTAACTCATCAACTTTTTTATCATCTAAATGAAGCTCTAATTTCTCGCTTAAATAATCGCTTCTTCCTGAAACTGAGTCATAAACAACAGTTAAGTCCTTAGTTGCATCTGCTTGTCTTTGAGCAGCATCTTGGCTTAAAGTTATACTGAATCTAAATCTGCAGAACCATTGCGAGCCAGATGGAGTACATCCAGCGCTTGGGTCAATGCCTGCTTCGTTTGCGCTTCTTGCAACATAGACAATATCCTGACCTCCTCTAAAAACAGAGTTATTACCTATCTTTGCTTCAAATTTTCCTTGCTTTGCTAATAAATCCTTAATCTCTTCTTCTGTTGCTCCTGCAATCTCAACAACAATATATTGATTGCCAACTAAATCATTTGCATCCCTTATTACAATGTCGCTTAACCCATAGACATTAAGGCGTTCCTTCATGTTGTCAATTAAAATGCTTAAATCAAATGGGTTTAATTTAACTTCGGGCTGCAAAAGAACCCTTGTGCCGCCTTGCAAATCAAGGCCCTTCCTTATATTTGTCTTAGGTGCTTCGTAAACCCTTAATCCCAAATCCTCAGTTCCTAAGCTTATTTGTTTGGTTTTAGGAACAATTACTGTTTTTGTTATTGTTTCATTGACAATTTGATTTGTGCCATTTATTGTCGTATTTTTTTGTATTGTTTCAGTTATTGTTTTTTCTTCTGTTTCATTCAATTGTATAGTTTCAAATTTCTCTCTTGTTGTCAGCCTGTATGCCCCCTTTGTTGTTTTGATTTGTATAGTTATGTTAGAAGGTAAATTTGAAATATATTTATAATATTCTTCCGCATCATCAATTGGCTTATTATTGATTGAGATTATTCTTTCTCTTGCAACTGGCTGGACATTTGGCTTAGGTTGTGGAATTCCAGCAATGCTTGCTGAGCTGTTTGTTGAAATGCTTCTTATTGCAACTCCATTGTTCAGCGAAGGATGAATCGCTACAACTGAAATTATGATAAATACTGCCAACAAAATTATTCTCCAGTTTGTTATTAATTTTTTGGCTTTGTAGTTCATATTATTTTTACATTGTTAATTTTGTTATGTTTTTGTATATGTAAGCATGATTTGTTTATGACTGATTTTTATCTGACATAACGCATTTTTTATTTCTTACATTAATTTTTTAAACAACCATCACAAACGGGTTACCTTCAACACAATTACATTAAAAGGTCGTTCTCGGGATTGTTGAATTTTTTATTGTTGTTTTTTATTGTATTTTTTATAATTCATATTACAATCCCTTTCTTTGCTTTTCTCTCAATGTAAATTCTCAACAAACCGACATTTTGTATCCATGTGTTGAATATGTCTGCTATCAAGCCGATTAGCAAGATGAGCATAATCTGCTTTATGATTTCTGACTGGGTAACAGCGAGTGCAACAATTGTGGAGATTATTGCTGTGACTGTCATTGTCATTCCTGTTTTAATCGAGCTTATAATCCTGTCCATTACAGTTCCTTCTTTTCTTTTTAATACCCTAACAGTTAGTAATATGTCAGTATCGACAGAATAACCAATCAGCATAAGAAAAGCTGCAATTCCAGCAGTGCCGATTCTGACATCAAGCAAGTTTATGACTGCTAATGCAACAACCATGTCAGAGAAAGCAGCCAGGATTACTGCTATGCTTGGTATAAATGTTCTAAAGTAAATCAAAACAACTAAACCCATAAACAAGAATGCAACTGCTAATGCAATTAATGACTCTTTAAAAAAGCTTGCCCCTAAAGAAGAGCCAATAATCTCAATGCCGTAATCAACTTTGCTTAAATCAGCCTTTAATGATGTTTCTATTGCATTTAAAAAATTTTGGACTTCTGTTTTGTCATTTCCATTGATATCTGCCTCTACTATAATTCCAACAACAGCTCCTGCGCTTCTTAAGGTTCTAACAGCAATGTCATTTCTGGGAAATTGAGAAGAAATCTGTTTTTCAATCTGGTTTATATCAATATTTTTATCAAATGGTATTGTTACAGTTACGCCCCCTTTTAAGGACACATCTCTTTTTATGAAATCTCCAGTTTTGTAAAATTGATAGCCTATTTGTGCTAATGCAAGTAATAACATTAAGAACGGAATGATGAGTAATAGCTTATACTTTTTATCGTAAATTTCAAATAAAATTTGCTTTATTGGTTTCTTTAATTGAGTATTCTGTTGCTCCATAAAATAACCTCATAGAACTGGTTTTAAGAATAATGAACCGTTAATAAATGTTGCGGAAAAATTATTAAAAAATATGGGGCAGAGGAGATTTGAACTCCTGATTGTGGAAGCTTAATTGCTTACTCCACGGTATCGGACTTTCATTGCAAATTTCTTTGCTCAAAATACCGTCTTCAGCCGTTTTAGCCAACCTTAAGTTGTGTGCTCTTTCCTGATGGAAAGCTCGGCTAAGCCTGCTTTGATACCCAGTCTGAGCTACTGTTCTGGTTTAAAATACTTTCTATTTAAATCTCTTCATTATCAGAATCTTCAATATCTTCTTCCTCAACATTAAGCTCTTCTTCATCGCTTTCCATTGGAATGTTTGTTCTTATCGGAGAAGAAGTTTCTTTGCTTAAATCTACATCAGATTTCCCTATAACTTCAAGCTTGCCCATTCTTCCTGTTGTCAACTGCATCTCGCCTTGCCATTCATTTACATAGCCATTCGTTAAGTGAACTTTGTCGCCAGCATTAATTCTTTCAATATCCTCATTCCACAATGTAAGCTTTATGTCGCCGGTTTCGTCCTTTGCAATTGCAGTTGCAACCTTTCCTGGCTTACCAAATTTTTGAAATTCTCTAGGAATTCCTAGATCAACGACATCAATGATTATGTCAACATTGCCTTGTTTCGGTTTTAAGTCTTTTATCTGCATTTTAGAATGGATTATGTTGATTTATATTTAAATTTATGCCTCTTTGATTTTTATTATGAAATCACCTTGAAAAAATCATAAAGAACCTTTTTTTAGAAGCTGAGCTTTCCACTGGTGTTCCCACAACACCAGTGGCGTAAATATTATTAATCAAGAATTCTAAAAACAAAATTGAAGCTGACCAAAAGCAATTATGGTACGCTTTAACCTAGCGTTAAAAGTAACCTGCTG
>JACPMP010000033.1 GCA_016185915.1 Candidatus Woesearchaeota archaeon | reverse complement strand
GGAGCTGTGCTTGTAACAGGTGCAAAAGCGCCTTATGTTGTGACAGAAGAAATGGTCAAGACAATGCAAGCTGGCTCTGTAATTGTTGATGTAAGCATTGACCAAGGCGGCTGCATAGAAACATCAATGCCAACAAAACATAGTGAGCCTGTTTTTGTTAAGCATGGAGTAATACATTATTGCGTTACAAATATGCCGGGAGCTTATCCCCGCACTTCGACAATTGCATTGACAAATGCTACACTCCCTTATGTTTTGAAATTGGCTAATTATGGATTTGAAAATGCTGTAAAAAATGATGCTGGATTTGCGAAAGGGGTTAATACATACAAAGGTTACATAACTTATAAGCCAGTGGCTGAAGGGCTGAGGATACAAGATAAGTTTAAGGATTTGAGGGAGCTGATTTAGATTTTTGTAAGAATCCCTCAATAGTTCTATATGCTCTATAAACTTCTTTGGCACTTTTAATTTTCCTGTATACATCCCCATCAGGACTGTTTAAGAGACATACCATCTTAAATGTATGAAGATAATCTAAAAGCGGTTTCAATTTATATGGAGTTTCTCTTGATCGTATTTGTCCAGCAATTCCGAGCATTTCTTTAGCTTCTTCAACAGTTCTCCTTTCTATTTCTAAAGGTTCCGGAAATTTTTGTCTTGATGGGTGTAATGCTTTTGGTTGATTTTTTTCATAACGCTCTTTAATCGTTTCATAATCAGTTCCAATATCCGCAGGCGGATACGCTGTGTATATTCCATGATTCCATTCAAGTCCGACATAAATTCTCATTGTAAGTTTAAAGTTTTCAAAAGATGCCAATGGAACTCCATAATCTGGATTTTTCCTTAAAAGGGTAGCAGTATTCCTTATTGACTGCAGTAGCTCCTCTAGAGAGAGTCCCCTTTCAGTTAATCCAACAACTGCAGACCTAACCAACCTTGTGCCCCCTCAAATCAAATTCTGTGGCATCAAAAATTTTTATATCAATTTCATCTCCGAGTTTAAAATCACCATTAACAACAACAACAGGTTTATAACAATAATTTCTCCCAATCCATGAATCATTTTTTCCTTTTTCATCAATTAAGATTTTTCCTATCCAACTAATCCATTTTCTATTTTTTTCATAAGATATTTGTCTAAATAGATTAGTCATTATTCTTGACCTTTGTTTTAATGTATTGGTAGAAATCTGCTTCATTTTTGCAGAAATTGTTCCTTCTCTTGCAGCATATCTAGATAAATTTAAGACATCTGGTTTTATTTTTTTAATTATATTTAATGAATCATTAAACTGTTCGTCAGTTTCAGATGGAAAGCCTACAATAATATCGGTTGATATTGTGATTTGGGGTATTTCTCGCCTGAATGCGTCTGCAACCTGAACAAAATCATCAACTGTGTACTTTCTGTTCATTAATTTTAATATTTCATTGTTGCCAGATTGAATTGGAATGTGCAGAAATTTGAACATTTTTGGATGCTTGTAAATTTCAATTAATTCATCTAAAATTGAGATTGTGTTGCCGGGGTTCATCATCCCCAGCCGTAACTTAAAATCAATCGGTATTGATAAAATTTGTTCCAATAGCTCAACCAATTTTTGCTTTCCTCCTTCCTCAACCATATAAGCGCCTGTGTCATTTGAGGTTATCCAAATTTCCTTGCAACCGGATTTCAAATGCTCCTTTACGTCTTGTCTTATTGCATCAATCGGATAAGAAAACAATTTTCCCTTAACCAATTTTGTCGAGCAAAAAGTACAAAAATAGTTGCAGCCATTCAAAATTGGAACAATCCCTACAACTGGATTCTTTCTTACAGAAGGAAGATTAACTTTTTGCTCGTATTTTTTATCCAACAATTCTAAAACAGTTTCATTTAACGAATTTTCAACAACAGTTGAGATTCTTCCAAAATTATGGGTATTGATAAAACTTATATTTTTATCAATGTTTTTAATTTTTGGAATAATGCTTTTAGTTATACAGCCCGCAACAATTAATTTTTTATCGGAATGTAATTTCTTTAATCTTCTGATTTCTCTCAATGCAGTTGTATCGCCTTTAACTGTGCAAATATTTACAACATTAACATCAGATTCCTTCTCGTCATTAACAATATTGTGTCCAGAATTATTCAACAGACCCATCATTATTTCTGATTCCCTTAAATTGGAACTGCATCCTTGAGTTGTGAAATTGATATTTGGCATAGAATAAAAGAAAAATTTAGTGAATTTAAAGGTTTTGAAAATTTTTATCTAACCTACTTCCCCCTCACCTTCTCCATAATCCAAGCTGTCAAAACTCTTGTCTCATATTCATCAGGAGTATGAATACTTTCATGGATGTCAACCATTCTTGCTGTTTTTCCGACTAAATCTGCTCTTCTGCCCATGAAATTTTCTCCAAGATAAGTAAATCCAAGAACTCCGCCCATCATAGTTTCTGGCAAAATATTGAGCCACTTTAAAGGAACTCGATTAGTCATATCCTCTTTGCCTTCAATATGCTGTTTCATGTAATTCTTCAATTGTTGTTTGTAAGTTATTGTTAATCTTTCCTCAGCATAGCTCTCTTCATAAGAAATTTTTACAGTATATGGAATAACCTTGTCTTTCAAATCTTTTTTATTGCTTGTTTCAGCAAAATAAATTTCTCTTTCGTCTTTTTTAACTGATACTTTTAATCTTTCTTCCTCTTGGTTCTCTTCATATTTTATTGAGATTGAATATTTATTTCTTCCTCTTGGTTCTCTTCATATTTTATTGAGATTGAATATTTATTGGATTTCTCAGTCAGTTGTGAGCGAGTTCGCGAGCTCACTCGCATTTGACTGCTTTTTTGTCGTCTTAATGTTAATGAATAAACAAAATCGCTTGAGGTAGTTCTGACACTTTTAGTTGATTTAATATTATCGCCTAAATTTTTTAACAATAACGATTCCACTTCTTTTATATCTCTAAAACTTATTTTTGATGTTTGGTTGCTGACAATATTCTCAAGATTACCTTCCCTTTGAGCTTTACCGTTTTGAGGAGTTTTTAATTTTTTATCTATGAATGGAGCTATATAGTTAAATAATGTGGATAATAATTCCAATTCTATCTTCTTGACAAATTCACTTTCATTAGATTTTTTTATTTTATTCATTTGCTTCCTTGAATGCATTAATTGCCTCTTCCATTAATTTTTCAGCTTCTTCTTTTTTATTGGAATCACTTATTATCCTAAAGATGTCCGCTTCTGTTTTTGATGCCCTGAACCATACAAAAGAATTTTTGCTTGTTATAATTTTCAATCCGCCTTTTATTCCGCCTGTTTCCTTAATTTCAAAGCCCTTTTTTGAGTAATATTCTTTTATGCATTTTTTTATTTTGTTGTGTTTTGATGCATCAAATTCAATCTTTCTTTTTAAAGTGCAATACTTCGGAAAATCATTAATTATTTCTTCCAGTTTTTTATTTTTCTTCGCAATAATTGACAAAATCATCAATAATGTTAAAATTCCGTCTCTGCATTTTGAAGGTGGAATAATCACTCCGCCGCTTGAGCCCTCTCCACCAACAACTGCTTTTAATCTGCTCATTTCTTCAACGACATTTGCTTCGCCAACTTCCACTTCCCTAATTTTTGCTCCAAAACTTTTAACAACATCCTTAACAACATTGGAAGTTGCATCATTTACAACAACAATTTTATTTTGAGGGTTATCCAAACTTGACAATAGTTCATAGGCAACTAATGCAAGAACATAATTGCCTGACAATAATTGGCCATTATTCAGCAAAATTTCAACTCTGTCAGCATCGCAGTCAAATCCTGCTGCAAAATCTGCCTTGTTCTCGTCAATTATATTTTTCAAATAAATCATTGAATCTTCAGTTGGCTCAATTGCCCTGTTAAATTCGCCATATGTCGTGTTAACCCCTACAACAGTTATACCAACTTGTTCTAGAATTTTTTTTGCAATTATACCCGCTCCGCCATTTGGATCAAGAATAATCTTCTGATTTGAGTTCTTTATTCTGTCAATATTTTCATTGCCGACAATGTTTAGAATAGATTCTGCATATCCCTTAATTGTTTCAGTATTTTTTTTAAGTATTTTCCTCTCCTGTATTTTGTGAAAATTTCTGAGTATTTTGAAATTATTAATAACAGAACCCATATCCTTTTCATTTAAAACAGCTCCGTCATTGCCTAAAAACTTAAAACCATTCCAGTATGGCTCATTATGAGATGCTGTAATTATGATGCCGCCGTCAGCATCAAAATGCCTAACTGCAAATTCAATCGCTGGAGTTGGAGCAATCCCAACATCAATAAAGTTGCAATCTAAAATTCCCATTATGGCATCGCTTATTTTAATTCCAGAAGGTCTTGTGTCCGTGCCGATAACGATTGCCAGGTTATTCTTTTTTGTTTTATCCTTTAAGAATGAATGATAAGCATATGCATACTTTACTGCTATGCTGCCTGTTAAATCTTTGTCATAGATGCCTCTTATGCCGGAAAATGATTCAACTAAAGCCATACTCCATTGTTAACAAACGGTATTATATATTTTTATCTTTCTAAATCCAAAATCTTTTTATATTCTGGATTTATAAAAAGCAAAATGGATAACGAGACTACAAGACTGGGGGGCAATATAGAATTAAGTGGTTTCAGAGACATAGACAGCTCTTCTATGGCAGTCCTAAAAAAGATTATAGGCAATCATGCCAAGAGAATTGCGGAATTGACAAAAAAACTGGAAACTCTGCACATCACACTTAAACCAGTTCACGAAAGGGAAAAAAGCGAGAAATACGAGGTGCATGCGAAGATTATTGACAATGGGAAGGTATATGCTTCAGAAATAACTGACAGAAACTTATTTGTTGCTGTTGACGGTGTTTTAAAGAAACTAGTTAATGAGCTGGATTAAGCCTGCGGCTGCTCTTCTGCTTTTTGATTCATCTTCTGTTTTAGGCTTATTATCTGAATTAGCTTGAGCGCATTTATTTCCTGCTTCAATTCCTCAATCTCATCTTTTAGCTCATAAATCAATTCATAATTGTGCTGGATATTGTCTGTGTTCTCATTTAGAATTGAAGGTATGTCGGCGAACTCTGTAAATTCCCTTCTTATCTGCTTTATCCAAGAATCCACATTGTCTCTGAAAGTTTCAAGCTCAGGTTCCATTTCAACCTCAAAGGACCAAAAAAGAGGCAATTCTTCAAAGGCTTTGAAAATCGTGTAGATTTTCAAATGCCCTCAAAAACACAGAGTGTTTTTGATGGCTTCAAGCGATTGTTTCCTTGCCTTCCAAGTTCAGCAAGATTAGATCCTGCGTTTTACCTCTTTTTTGATACACTAGTATATCTTTTTTGTGTTTAAATATACTAGTATAGCTTTTTGTATATTACTTATTTATATACCTTTCGGTTTTATTATATACTGGAGAATATACATCAAAAAACAGAAAATTTTTAAGTACTATTTCACATATCAATCAGCATGCCCTTCAAAATAGAACAATTAATCATCCTTGGGATTTTATTAATAATAATTGGGTTTATTATTGTCTTTTTTGGAATATTTATGGGTGCGAAAGAAAGCGACTCAAAAACAAAAGTTGCAGTTGGCGGCTTTATCGGCCCAATACCCTTTGGTTTTGGCAACGATAAGAATTTAGTTTGGTTTGTGGCAATTTTGTCTGCAGTATTGTTTTTAATATGGCTTTTGTTTAAGTAAAATAATTCTAGTCGAGCCCTATCCACCAGTCAATAGACATGGTGGCATTACGGGCTCGAAATTTATTCAATAAGAAATTAGCACGGTCTGGTTTGTTGACGAGTATTTCTGTCT
>JACPMP010000037.1 GCA_016185915.1 Candidatus Woesearchaeota archaeon | reverse complement strand
CTTCTTGTTGCTCTTTTCTGTCTGCTGAGTTAAGTGCTGTTATTGCAGCTATACGTGCATCTTCTCTTGCTTGCTCAAGTTTCGCTTTTTGCTGTGCATTTGCTAAACCTTCTATCTCTCTTTCAGTTGCATCATAATCTTTTTGTGCCTGAAGTGCTTTTTGAAATGCTTCTTGTTGCTCTTTTCTGTCTGCTGAGTTAAGTGCTGTTATTGCAGCTATACGTGCATCTTCTCTTGCTTGCTCAAGTTTCGCTTTTTGTTTGGCTTCCTTCGACACCTCTTCCGCTGCTTTTCTAGTCTCCAATTGCCTTACATAATCCCCTATATTGTAATTTTGTTCTATATATTTAATTAGCACATCAGGATTTGCACGGCCGTTTCGTTCTCTTTCTCTGAGATATTCTGTTGCAGCCATCCCTTGATATTCATAAGAATAAGCATCTCCAATTCCTTGAGCTAATTGTCTTGCTCTTTCATTAATTGTTTTATCTAATTGATTTGCACCTTCTGTTGAAAGATGTTCAGTAGTCATAATGATTTTGGCATCTTTGTTGAAATAGTTAGTAGAAGTATACCCAAATTTTTCACCGAAGATTTGAAAAGAATTTGACGTTGCTTGAAATATCTCTTCTTGTGTTCCATCACTAAAATAAACAGTTTTGATTGATTCTTTTCCATTAGTTTCTTTTGTTATTTCGAATGCTATTATATCCTTACCATCAGGCACAGCTAAATTATCGAATTTGTACTCATTTTTAGGTTTAATGGTTGCCTCAATGTTACCTTTAGCTTCATAAAAGCTGACAATACCATTTTTGTCAACATTAAAAAAGCGACCTCCAAGATTACTAATCTTACTTTGATCAATCTTTCCATAAATAGTCTCTCCAGTGACAGCAATGTTTGGATTGGTAATATCTCTTTTAGCAATCAGAATATCACCATTTGAATCTAAATAATACCAACTGTCAGAAGGTAATTGGGAAAATGATGTTAAATCTGACAAACTTTTTATATCTCTTGGTCCTTCAGCTTTTACTACTTCATGACTGATGAGATCTGCACTTCCTTTTTTTTGATCCGCTTTTAATTTAATCCGTATATTGTAACCTTGATATTGTTTTAATGCTTCCCCTTCAAATTGTGCAATTTCCTTTCTTTGTTTATTTATTACCTTACCATTTGTAAGAACAGTATACTCTTGATTTAATTGAGCTATTGAGCTCGATGCAAACGTATCGCCATTTGTATATGTTGGCAGTTTGTTTGATACGGTTTCGGATGTTGTTAAACCTTCAGTGGGAACTTGAATGGTTTTAGCATTTGATAAAACTTGTTTAACTTTTTGTTCAGTTGTTCTTTGCTGTAATGGTATTATAATCCCATCAGGCCCTACATAAGCAATGTGCACATTATTTTTATCATATAAATTGAGAACTGGTGATTTAGCGGCATTATTCTTGCTCTCTACTATGGTAATGCCATCAATTACTTCCTTTTTATCGCCTGCTGAGGGATTATATGGAATGGATGCGTACACATTTTGTGATTGAGTGTTTCCAGCAGTTGGAGTAGTTTGTGCTGGTATTTTTATGGGCAACTTAGTTGCTGCCTGAGCAGGTTTACCACCAACTAATTCTACTAGTGTCGAATATATTCGTGGCCATACAGATTGTTTTTCTTTTATATTAAGACGTACATCGGCTTGAAAAGCATATTCAAAATTATCTGAACTAATTGTTGAAGGTTGTTCATAAACGTATTTTCTTGTTCCTGTGAAATCCGGATTTCCTTTATATATCTCTCGTGTTACAAGTACCCGAGTAACAAACTCTTGCGTTTCTTTATTAGTAGGTATGTCCTCCGCTCTAGCCACAGCCCCCCCTCCTGCATTGTAACGAGCTAGAGCCATGGGAATATTTCCTTTTTCAGCTTTTAATTCATCACTTAATATACGAGCTGATGTATCAATATTTTTGCGAGGGTCGTAAGGGTCTGACAACCCATACTGTCGCTGTGTTGCAGGCATTATTTGTCCTAAACCTTTTGCTCTTTCCCCAGTTTTCGTCTTCGGGCCCTTAGCATTGGGGTTGAATTCGCTTTCTACATTTATCAATGCTTTTAGAAGACCAGCAGGTAAGTTATATTTTCTTTCGGCATCGGTTATTTCCTTTGCGTATTTTGGTGTAACAACTGAAAGTTCTACTTTTTTTGTTGCATATTCACTCACCTTTTCCAACCCTGTAATTTGCCCCGTAATTTGATTTTGAGTTTGTTGTTCTTCTGTTAATTGTGTTTCAGTTATTTGTTTTTCCTTTTCATAAAAATTTATATTCCCTTCTTCCTCAACTGCCAACAACCCATTCTGCTGCTCTGGATTTTTTACTTTAATCCAAATAAGAACAGGTGAATTGAAATCCTCAAGATAGAAAACATACCCATTCCTTATTTCATACCATCCTTCATTTAATTGGCTCAATTCCTTGATGTCATTTACTTCTTTTATTGAGATAAGTGGCTTGTCATCTATTGTGAGTTCTTTTATAACATTGGCTGTTATGTTGTTCTGGTAGAATATTGAAGCGGCCAGTATTGAAGATAATAAAACTACGATAACTAGCAAGCTTACAATTCCTTTTGCGATTTTGTTATAAAATAATTTTTTCATTTTTTATTGATTTATTTTTTTATTTTAGTTATTGTGTTTTTTAATGCTCAAACGTTATTGAATTTTTAATTATTGGGTTAATGTTTTTTAAATGCGAAAGTTTTTTATAGTTGGATTGTTCTTTACTCTGTCATGAAAAGGAAAAAAACTGATTTTGACAAGCTCGTAGAAGAGATTAAGGAAAACCAAAAGGACCCAGAGTTTATTAGAGCGGCTTATGAATTTATTAGGAAGACTACTTCTTAGTTCACGCTTAAATTCTATGTAACCTATGAACCTCGGAGTTCTTCTTTTGGCTGCGGCATTTACAAGATTGTAAGCTTTAATAGCATTTTCAGTAAGCATTGTCTTTTCATCCTCGCTGACTACAACATCAAGCTCTTTAGATGAAGCGCAAGCTACAACCAAGAAATCATTAAACATCTCATCTTTTGACTTTGAGCCGCCAAACCTAATGTAAGATTTATAGTAATCATCTGCCAGCTTTTTATGCTCTTCTGTTATTGAGAGTTCGTGTTTTCCTGTAAATATGTCATAAAGCCCAATAAGGTTGCTTCTTAATTTTCTTTCTTTAATCCTAGCATCTTTTGGGGTAGCTCTTAACTCTTTTCTTATAATCTCTTTTATCCCATAGATAAGTATGAAATTTTTACAGTTCTTATAATCATCTTTAAGCTGTTCTATTTCAGCATCTACAACCATCTCGCCATATATATTCGAATCCAAAAGGTATTTTTTAGGTTGTTTTGTTTGCATTTTTACCACTTATCCGAAATTCCTAACAATAGACAGTGATGGCTCCAGCTTAATTTGCCAGACAGTGTCTGGCTTTTTGGATAATTTAGATAGAGCAACTTCATATTTTGGAGGTTAGATCTCGAAAAGCCCTTTCCAAGTTTTGCTGAAAGCTCTCTCGAAATGGCTTTCATTAGCTCAGAGCCGTAATCTGCCCTCTCTTTGCCTTTCTGCTCAAATTCAACAATATATTTTTCAATACTCCAGTAAGTATTTACAATTGTTGTATTAATAGTCCTTGCTAATTGGGATCTTGATTTATTGACAATCTCTGAAATTTTTTCTATTAGATTATGATACTTGTTTTTTGTAGTAATTATCTTTCTTTTTATTTTCATTTTTTATTGACTTATCTTAGTCATTGTGCTTTTTATTTAATGTTCAATTATTATTGGATTTTGATTATTGAGTTAAAATCTTATTTTTGTGCGAAAGGTTTATATACTTGATTTTCCTGATTTATACTTATGAAGCAAGAGTTAAAGTTGCAATCTAAATGGGAAAAGGTATGCAGGGATATAGAAGAGCATATGAAAGACCCTAAGTATGTTAAGGCATTAAAGGATTTCATTAGGCTCACCTCTCAGTAAATTCTTAAATTCTGCATAAGCTATAAATCTAGGTATTTTTTTGCTGATGATTGAATTGACTAGGCTGTATGCCATTAAGGCTTTTTCCATTTTCATGCTTTTTTCATCATCACTTACAACAATGTCAAGATTATTCAATGAAGCCGCAGAAACGATTAAAAAATCATTAAGAATCTCTTCTTTTGGCTTAATACCGCCAAATTCCTTGTATGCCTTGTAATAATTTTCTGCAGTTTTTTGAATGTTTCCGGTAAATTCTATATTATGTTATTTTTTCAACTATTTTAAGCCTGGATTCATCATTAGCCAATAATCCATAAAAGTTAGTGTCTGACATTATTCTTTTCATTCTATTCTAACCAATACTTTGCAGTTTTGTTATAAAATAATTTTTTCATTTTTTATTGACTTTTTTATTTTAGTTATTGTGTTTTTTTATTTAATGTTCAACTGTTAATGATTTTTTCTTGATTTTGGGCGAAAGGTTTATATAGTGTTATAACATTAATTACATTATGAAAAACCCAAAAAACATGACATTTGAGGAACTTATTGATTTGGCTGATGAAATCAAAAAAGGCATGGGGATGTCTCTTTTGGAAGACTACAAAAAGCTCAAAGAATCTTTCAAATCTGTTCTGGTGAAATAATTTTAATAGTCTTGAGACTATATTCCGACAGTATTCCATTTATTTCCTCCTCCTTGTTTTTAAGGTGAATCTTGTTGAACGTTATTAGCACAGCGTCTCTCAGAGAACTTGCAAATATTAATGTTATGTCCTCTTCTTTAATCCCAATATCAATAAATTTTCCAAATATTTCCTCAAAATCTATTCCCTTAGAGACTAAATCTTTGATAATTTGCAGCCTCTCAATTGTTTCATTCGAGTTTTTTGAGTAAAACTCTTCAATCTGAACTTTTAGTTTTTCATGGCTCCATTTTCTCACTAATTCTAGAAGCAAAGTTGGCGTGATAAGATAAAATGTTCCCTTTGAAACCTTAATCATAAATTTTCTGGAGATATTTCCATAAGTTCCTTTATCCCATTTACCTACAGTTACTACATCCAAATCTATGATTATTTTTCTTTTTATTTTCATTTTGTTTCTATTGAATCTTTAATTCTCCCGCATTTTTATCTATCAAAATACTATCCAAAACATAGCCAACTCTTCCTTGTGTTTCAATATAGATATGCTTGTTTCTTTGGCTCTCATCAATAAAATTGACTTTTGCTATTGCTGGTTTTGACTCGTCATCCATCCAATACACAACGCCATTGCCATCAACATAATAATTCCCAGCAGACAATGTTGCAAGCGAATTAACATCATTAAATTCAATTAAATTAGCTGGAGTAGCGTAAGTATTTTCAGGAGCATAAGCCACAAATCCCGTTATTTTATTATTCTCGCTAATAAAAGCAAGTGAAAAAATCCCTATTGAGAGTATAACTAATACTAAACCAAAACCAAAGCTTTCTCCAAGTTTATTTTTTAGTAGTTTTTTTGTTAAGTTCATTTTTTATGCGAAAGGTTTATATAGTGAATTAACGTTGTTTTCAATATGAAGAACCCAAAAAACATGACTACTAAGGAATTGATAGGACTTGCTGATGAGATTAAGAGAGGAATGACTAGAAAATTTTTGAAAGAGATTGAAAATTTTAAAAAAGCTGAAAAATTGGATATGAAGAAAATAATAACCAAAAATGAAGCTATTATGATTGCAGATAGGGTGAAGAGCGGCATGTCTATAAAAGTCTTGAATGACCTTAAAGAGCTTGAAAATGCTAGGTCTAAAGTTCTGATGGTAAAGCAATCCTAATAGTTCTGAGTCCATTTTTCTTTAATACTTTATTTATTTTTTCTTCATTATTCTTTAAATGCTTTCTATTGAAAGTGACAAGATAGTCAACATCAAAGATACTTGAAATAATCACCAGTATAACATCTTCTTCTTTTACACCCGTATTAACTAATTCCATCAATAACCTACTGTATTCTATTTGTATTTCTTTAGTTTTATCAAGAATATTTTGGGCTGCGACAACTTGGAATGAATAAGTCTCGTAAAAATTAGATATTTCTTCTGCAAGTTTTCTGTAAGTCCATTTTGATAAGTGCTCAAGAATTATGTAAGGTGTTATCATATCAAATAAACCACCTTTTATCTTTTCTATTAGCTTTGCTTCATCTTTTTTGTCCCAAAAAGCTAAAGTCACAATATCTAAGTCAACTACAATTCTCTTTTTTATTTCTTGTTTTATTTTCATTTTGTCTTTGTGGTCGTATCTGAACCACTTCCTTGGCTTGTTTTTTGTATCGGCTCAGTTGGTTGTGATACTTTTTCATTTTGTTTTAATCTGCTGCAATAATCTTGCCTGATTTTAAAGCCCTCATCGATCATGTTTTTTACGTTTCCAATTACTGTACCAAGTTGATTGAACAATCTTGCATACTCGCATCCTGTCCAAGTTAACAATCTGGTTTCAGCATTTGGATTTGGGCATGTAGCTGTACAACCTATCGATGCTGCTATTCCAATAACAGAAAATGGATTTGATAAAGCATTTTTTATTATTCCTAAGAAATGGTCTAATACTGCTGTCCATGGAAATACAGCAAATAATTCACTATATACATATTTGCAAGTTGCATAAGCCTTTTGGTCTTCGCAAGCAGTAACAGGCAACCCTTCCCTTCCAACTGCGTTTTGCAAACAATCTGCATATAAGCATTTAACCTGTCTGTATTTATCCAATCCATAGATAATTCCAGGTAAGCAAGCAAATAAAGTCGCAACTATCAAATTATGGTTTGGGTCCATGTACTCACTAACTGGTCTTGGCTTGCCTCCACTTCCAACAGATATTTGGTTTATGTAATCGTAAGAACTGATAGTTTTACCATTACCTGCAGGCTCAACTCGCTGCCCAAAAAATCCTTCTCCCTTAACTTCTGTTTTTGGCCCAAGGTATTGTCCAGGTCCTACAAGCAAAGGTGCATTGTTAATCCAGTTCTGTACAGTTGGTCCCCATAAAAATGTCTGTTTGCAAGTTACAATGTCACAGAATTTATTAAGACCTTGCCATGTCGATTGAACTGCTAATCTTGTATTGCTTTCAGCAGAACAACCTGCAACTGCTGTTGGTGTAATTGTAAAAAAGCCTAAAACTGTTTTTTGTGCTGCTATATCGGCATTGGTAAGTGTAAATGCAATTCCATATAAAAGCGCAACAATATTATATAGTGTACTCAGCAATTGACAAATCTTCTTAGCATAAAACATAAGCTTATTCAAAGTTCCAATTATCTTCCAAATCCCCTCTGCATCTTTCTTGGCTTGCTCTATTTTATCCTGAGTAACCTTATCTAATTCCCCCAAAGGCAAGTTGAAAAATTCAATATTAATTTTGACATTCTCAATCTCTGGGTTTTTTGTAATAGTCGTAGAACTCCCTATCCTTGAGAAAATATTTAAGGAGCAGCTTAAGTTTGCATTGTTGATTTTGAATTCATCTTTCTTTAATGTCAATTTTATAATGGGTGATGTGCTTCCAACTTCTGTGTTAAAGGTATCAAAACTTTGAAGAATTGATGAGCCGCCTGTGCAGCTTGCAGGACTAATAAAAACAGTTGAAACAGCTCTTCTAGTTGATTTAGGAGTTAAGCTAACCTGACAAAAAACCCTTTGGTTTATCAAAGGTCCAAGCTGTCTGTCAATTGTTCTGGGCGAGCATTCAACTTCATTGCTCCAGAAATCCGGCACAGTTGCATTCTCCAACCCAAATGTCCTTAGCGACCTTGTAGCAATTAATGTATTGCCTGCTGCATCGCTGAAATTAAAGGATATAACATCATTTGCCTGCAAGTTTATTGGCTCTGTCTGCCAAGTGCAAATATTCTCATCTGCTTGTACTCTTTCACAAGAGCCAGCAACCTTTGAAGCTCCGCTTATGAACTTTGAAAAATCAGCAGTAGCAGAAACATCATTGGCTTCTGTTAAATTAGCAACAACCTCAATTTTATCACCAATCTTAAAAAAGCCAGGAAATGCTTGAGTTAAGCCATCAATATTACTTATGTTGATGCTTCTCAAAATAGGTGGCTGATTGTCAATAGTCACTCCAATACTTGTAATGCTGCTTACAGCATTTCCTAGAACATCTGCTGTGTCAGTATCTATTGACATCTGAGTTGAAGAACCAAAGTTGACATTATTCCATGTACAAATCCAGTTAGTTTGCTTATTGCAGCTATTTGCGCTTAATCTGGAACTTCCAACACGCAAAAATACATCTTCTGTACTTAATCCAGTTGCCTCGTCAAAAACTGCTGTAACTGTATTTCCACTTGGCCTTGCTAATACTCTGCTTCCTGCTGTTGTAAGAGTTGACAAAGATTGTACAATAGGCCCTTTATCATCTAAAGTTAATTGCTTACTTATTGTAACACTTTCCTTATTTCCTGATGTGTCAGAAGCATTAATTATAATACTCTTTGAGCCAGCTGTTCCTGGGTTTAAGTCAATAGACCATCTGCATACGCTTAAGTTGTCCTCAACCCTTGTTCAAACCGCCCTTGAATTTCTTAAATTCGGAGAGGGATTTAAGGATGATAAATCTGCTGTTACAGAATTTAGGTTTAAGTCGCTTGCCGATATGTTAACAGAAATGTCAACTGGAATTCTATTTGGAGAAAAGGTGTTCAAGTTAATGCCTCTTCTCATAATTGCAAAAGAATTTGATGAAATAACCGGAGCAGTAGCATCAACAGTAAATGTAACAGATGTAACTGAAGAAAATTGATTAAATCTGTCACTAGCCCTTGCAAAAACAGAATTCATACCTTCCCTAAATCTGCTAATGTCTATGGCAATGCTTGAGCTATTAATGCAGTTATTTGCTGTCACTTCTACTGTTTGCTGAAATGTGTTATCTGATGAATTAAATTCAATGTTTTTTATTCCAACGCATCTGCCGCTGCAAGATGCATCGTCACAGGCAAAATCTGTGACTTCATAATTTATAACAACATTTTGCTGCGAAGAAAACCTGTTTTGAGGTACGCTTAATCTGATTTGTGGCGGCTTATTGTCAATCGTTACGCTGCTTGATTTTGTGTCAATACGCGTTCTATTGTCGTCAAACAAATTAATAGTAAAAGATACTGCTCTGGGCTCAAATGATTCTGTTCCATTGCTTGGAAACCTTAAAGTACATTCAGAGCCATTTCCTGATGGGTTGCATCTGTCAAATCTTATGTTAGAGCCAAGAACAACCTGCTCATTTGTTATTGTATCATTTGTTATTGAGGCAAGAACATTAAAGTTTAGAAAATCATTTGCCTTTGCAAATCCCTCTATATTGTCGCCTCCCTTGACTGTTATTCTGTCTATTGCTGCATAAACGCTTGCCACATAAAACGGGATAGTAAGTACTAAAACTATCAGAAATGATGCGATAAATTGCAGATATTGCCAACCACAAAAATAATTAGGTCTTGTTGTGGTTGGCAAGATAGCCGACAACAAACAATTTATAATGCCTAATTCCTTTGTTGTTCGGCTATATTTTTCTTTACCCATTTGACTTTTCTTCGTTTATCGTTATTTTTTGATTGTTGATTTTATATTGCCTTACAACAAATTGCCTTGATGCTTGTTTTCTATATAGA
>JACPMP010000036.1 GCA_016185915.1 Candidatus Woesearchaeota archaeon | reverse complement strand
TGAAAATGCGGCATTTGCGATATTTGAGCTTAGTGCAAATCTCAAAACAGTTCATGCAAAGAAAAAAGTTGAATCTGAATTAGAGAATGAAAAGATTGACAATCTTCTTTACGATTTTCTTTCTGAAATTTTGTTTTTGAAGGACTCAAAATACATGGTTTTCAAAAATGTGAAAGTCTTTATTAAAGAAAACAAAAAGTATCAATTAAAAGCTATTCTTGAAGGTGATACAATAAATCCACAAAAACAGCAATTAGAGAATGATATAAAAGCAGTTACAATGCACATGTTTGAATTGAAGAAAGTGAAAAATCAATGGAAAGCAACAATTGTTGTTGATATTTAAAAACCAATAAATTTATATATTTATTATAATATATTATAATACGATACGAAATGACAGAATTGTTTAAAGCAAAAGTAAGGAAGGTTGGAACATCAATTGGTGTTTTAATACCCAAAGGAATAACTAAACAAGAAAAAATAAAAATTGGAGAAGAAATACAACTTATTATATTGAAGCAGAGAAGATTAGCAGAAGTTTGGAAGTTAATCGGAACTGCTAAAGGAACTAAACCATTTGAAAGAGACAGGATTGACAGAATGGAAAGATACTAATGTTACTAGATACTTCAGCTTGGATAGAATTCTTTCAGGATACAGATAAATGTCCAATAGTACAAAATATATTAAAAAATAAAGAAAATTTTACAAGCGAAATTACTTTTGCTGAAATTGTCAACTGGTGCTTTAAGAACAACTTAGAACACAAAATAAAAGAATATATAGAAGGAATTAAGAATGGCTCAAAGATTTTGGAACTAAATGAGGTAATAATAATTTCTGCTGGCAGATTAAATTATGAAAGAAAGAAAATTGTCAAAAATTGGGGAATGATTGACTCATTAATATTAGCCACTTCATTGGTTTATGGCTTAGAGATTATTACAAAGGATAAGCACTTTAAGGATTTGGAGAATGTAAAAATTTTATGATTTTGATTGCTCTATTCTCTTTAGCAATTCGTCTAATGATTCAGCAGGCTGGGCTGTTCCTTCAAATCTTAATTTTGTTACCCTCATAACTCCTCCACGCCGTTCACCTATTTCTTCTTCCATGCCTAAAAACAATTCAAAATCATTGGAAGCTTTGACATATCCTGCATTACCCCCTCCATACAATATTTTTTGCAGATTTCTTGCAATTGGTCAACATTTGTTTCAAAGGTATCTACTCCACCAAACTGTCCTAAATATAAGATTAATAAATTTGGATTAAATGATAATTGAGGATTTTCTAATTTTTTTACTAGTTCTAATGCAGATTTTATTTGATTTATTAATCCTCTTTCCTCTAAAGTTCTTTCAAATACGAAATCAAAAGAACTTTGTGTGAACTGAATATCATTCCCATGGATAGTTCTAGCTAATAAATTACCAGCGCCATGAATTATTTCTTCAGGAACAAATAAACCTAATTGATAAATGTAGCCCCTTCTAAATTCAGTTTCAAGCAACCCGAGTTGTATTGGTTGCTTATATTTTAAACCTACTGCATACCTTCGTTCCATTTTCATCACATCAAAATCATTTTGCTCAGGATTATTCTGTTAATCTAATTTTATCTTCTTCTAAATATTATTAAATCTCGCTCTAATGCTTTTCTTGGTGGTAAAGGCATTTTATATCCAAATGTCACATCACCTCTCCCTATGTCGAGACCAGCTTCTTTTAAAGAGTCGAGAAATTGTTGGAGTACTTGAGTACTAAGTTCTACAGGATATGTTCGTCTATAAGATTCACCAACTTGAAATTGCTGTAATCTTGGAACTAATTCTGCAACATATCTTTGTATGAGACCAACATCTATTTCCTCGTGTGATGCGTAACGGTCATGCATGCGTTCTGTAAGATTCATAAGATGCTATTTTTAGTAACAAGTTTATAAACTTTTCGTTTTGATACTACTTAATAGTTAATATGATAGAACCAGCCCGAATCAAAAAATTCCAACAACATGGATGAAAAATTAATTTTATACTTTATCACTATACTCCTTAAACAATTTCTGCAATTCCTTCACTTTTTCCCCAACTTCATCACGCAACATAATGTTGTCTATCTCCTTAATAGGCATTACCTTAATAGAAGTTCCGCTTATAAAATGCTCGTCATAATTTTCGATTTCTCTTAATGGGATGTCATCTTCCTTGACTTTCATTATTTTTGGAGCAATTTTTGATAGTATTGTTCTTGTCACTCCTTCTAATACTTTATCCTTTGGAGGCATAATGATGGTGTTATCTTTGATTACAAAAAAACTTGTCCTTGTTCCCTCCAAAATGTCATTATTTCTGTCAATCAATAATGCGTCAATTGCTCCATTTTTTTCTGCTTCTTTGTAGGCAATATAATTCAGCAACAAATTTTTACTCTTGGAAGTCGGCATAAATCTTTCGCCTTTATAAGTTATTAACTTAACACCTTTTGTATAAAACTTGTTGGGATAAAATGTCAATCCAACTGGAAATAGAAATAAAATTGGCTCAATTTTTTCTTCTGGACCTATCAACAAAAGGCGTATTAAAGCGTCTTTCAAATTGTTTTCTTTAATTAACACCTTTGCCCATTCAATTATTTTATCAGATGTGAAATTATGTTTTATTCCAATTAATTTTGCAGATTCGAACAATTTTTCTATTTCCAATTCCGGCAAAAACATTTTTCCTTGTACAACCTTTATGTTAGAATAAACTGCAAAGTCAAAAAATAATGCTTTATTGTAAACAGAAATATTAGCATTATCTTTTTCTATCAATTCACCGTTTCTTATGACAAATTTGACTTCCATTAAAATCTTTGAAATAAAATGTTACTTAGTTTAAATATTTTGTTGAAGGATGATTAAACAAAAATCAACAAAAACTTTATATAATAATTGTAATGATTCCTATTTTAACATAATTGGGGGTTAAAAATTGACTGAAGTGAATAATAATTTAAAAAGCACTCCTCTGCTAAACGAACATGTCAAACTAGGCGCTGTAATGGTCCCATTTGGCGGATGGAACATGCCTGTCCAATACACAAATGTTATTGATGAGCATTTGGCAACAAGAACAAAAGTTGGAATTTTTGACATATGCCATATGGGTGAATTCTTAGTTTCTGGCGAAAATTCTGAAGAATTTCTGCAAAGATTAGTAACGAATGATATCAGCAGACTAGAAATAAAACAAGCATGCTATAATTGCCTTTGCAATGAAAATGGAACTGTCATAGACGACCTTTTTGTTTACAAATTAGAGGAAAAAGAATTTTTTGTTGTGGTAAATGCTTCTACAATTGAAAAGGATTTCAACTGGTTTGTTAAGCATGAAATTGGCAATGTTGAATTAAAAAATTTAAGCGAGAATATTGGCAAAATTGACTTGCAAGGCCCATATGCAGAATCAACAATGCAAAAGCTGACAGATTTTGATTTAGCCAAAATAAAAAGGTTTAGATGTGAAAAAATTATTGTAAATGGAATTGACGAACAAATCCTAATTTCAAGAACTGGCTACACTGGAGAAGATGGTTTTGAGCTGTATTTCAGCCCAAAAAATGCTGTCTTGATGTGGAATATGCTATTGAAAGCAGGCGAGGAATTTGGGATTAAGCCATGCGGTCTTGGAGCAAGAGACACTTTAAGAGTTGAAGCTTGCTATAGTCTTTACGGGCATGAAATAAACGAAAGCTTAACGCCAATTGAAGCTGGACTTGGCTTTGTTGTAAAGTTCAATAAGGATTTCATTGGAAAAAAAGTGCTTCTTGCCCAGAAAAACAATGGCCCAGAAAAAAAATTGATATGTTTCGAGATGACAGAGAAATGTGTTCCAAGAGAGCAATACCCAATAATTGCTGGCAATAATCAAGTTGGCTTTGTTACTTCAGGCACATTCTCACCAACTTTTAAAAAAGGGATTGGCATGGGCTATATCAAATCCGAGTTGTCTAACATTGGTGGTGAAATTTCAATATTAATTAGAGGAAAAGAATATAAAGGGGTTGTAGTTGAAAGGCCATTTTACAAGTACAAGGGTGGTAAATGATGCATTATATCGGCAAAATTCCAGATGGAGTAATGTACACCAAAGAGCATGAATGGGTCAAAATAGAAAATGCTCAAGGAATAATTGGCATAACAGATTATGCGCAGCATGCACTAACAGATGTTGTTTTTGTTGAACTTCCTCAAGTTGGGAAAAAAGCTGAGCAATTCAAGCCATTGTGCGTTATTGAATCAGTAAAATCCGTGTCAGATATTTTTGCTCCGATGTCTGGAAGCGTTGTGGAAGTAAACAACAATTTAAGCGACAATCCAGAGCACGTGAACCAAAATCCCTATGGAAACGGCTGGATTGTAAAAATCAAAATTTCAAATGAAAGCGAAGTAAAAAACCTAATGAAAGCTGAAGAATACAAAAACTATCTTGAAGGCTTAAAGCATTAAATATGGAAATTTCAATCGAAGATTTTGAAATTTTTTGAAATTAAAATGCACTATATCTCGAATACAGAGGAACAAAGAAAAGAAATGCTTCATGCCATCGGAGTAAGTAATGTCCTAGAGCTTTTTAAGGATATTCCTCAAAGTTTGATTTTGAAAGACAAATTGAAAATTCCTTCTGCTTTG
>JACPMP010000038.1 GCA_016185915.1 Candidatus Woesearchaeota archaeon | reverse complement strand
TTATTTGCATAACTTGTTGTCCAATTTATTATTGCATTTGATGTTCCAGATTCTATAAGAGAATAATTGTGATAGCTTACCCTTGACTCATTGTCTATACTATTCCATTTCACCCTCAAACTGTCTGTGTTCCAAGTAAATTCTGGCTTGTCTTCAAGTGTGCTGCTGTCATTAACCGATAAGATAATTGGGGGAGTCACATCAATTGTAAAGGTAATAGATGCAACGTCAGAGAATCTTTGCAATGATTGATCTCTGCATATTACGAAAAATGTATGCCTCCCTGGATTTAGTTTTAATTGTTTTGTGTGGCTATATCCTGGAGCGCCAAATATCTCTCCATTTTGCGCTGTATTGTCTGTTTCAGAAAATTTGCATTGAGACCTTTTTGTTGTTTCAATAGCCAACACTATATCAGTTGAATTAAAGAACTCTGGAGTATGTGAAATGATTGAGATTGGTATAGATAAGTCAACTTTAAATTGTATTTCCTTAGATTCTGAGTTAAGTTCTGCTTTATTTTTACATGCTACGAAGTATGAATATGAACCTTCATTTTCCACAGTAACACTTTGTTTATTTATGGTTTTGAAATTATTGCTATCAAAACCCTCAAACTTATTGTCCATACCACTAAATTCTCTAGAAGTGGTGCTATGCTTGCATATCACCGGCTCATCTGCTTCTATTGTTAATTCTGTTGTTGATGGCCTCTCAATGATTGGGTTTGGGTATGCAAATACATTTCTTAAGTGAGGTGGAGTTGTATCAACATTTATATCAAAAGATTTAGATGATTGCCCTCTCCCATTATTGCATCTTACATTTAGCTTATGTGTATTAGTATCGCCATTTGCTATTCTGTTAAAATTTGAAATTGTATGGATTGTGCTGCCTGTTGCCGTGAATGCATCCATAAAATCAAACTCAAAATTGTTATCAATGGCGAATCTACAAATTGCATTGTTATCTGTTTCTAAAACTATATCGAAAGTGTATCTAGAAGATGTTCCAAATCTTGGGCTTATTAGGTTTATTGCAGTTGGATTTGCATCTACTATAAATGAGACATAGCCACTTACTTGATTTCCTGCATAATCATTTGCAGATGCCTCTAATCTCTTGTTCCCATCTGACAAGCTTATTTCTGCAATGAATTCTTTGTTATCAGTTGTTGAAAATCTGTTTTTTATATCTTCAGAATTTATATTTACTGTTTCTAAGTTAACTTCTTTACTAAAAGTAAGATTAATTTTTACAAGCGATGTAGTAATAACTGCATCATTAGAAGGGATTATAATTAATGTTGGGCTTGCATTATCAATGACGATTATTGCAGAGAATAACTGGTCCATGAATATGTTGGCTCCATTTTTTGCATTTAACTCAAAGGTGTATTCTCCATTTGGCAAATCCTGTGTGATTGAAAAAGTAGCTCTTGTATTCAATTGAGTACTTCCCTGTAAGGATAGTATAAAACCAGTTCTTCTATTAATAAGCCGTGCAAAAGTTACAATTGCAGGCTCTACAAATTGAACATTTATTGTTGGCTTTTGATTTCTTGTATAATACTTGTCAAGAACCTTAGAGCCGTCACTTACCTCAATGCTTAATATCTTTGGACCATCTAAATTGCCGTGAACTTCTACGGTTATTTTCTTAACCTCGCCTATATTCTTGGCAGGGTCTTGTGAATAATATCTTATAACATTTGTGCCTTCATTTAAAGTTAACAACCTGTTTCCATTGTCGCTGTCAAAAGCATTAAGATTGCTTATTATTATTGCTCTGCTTGTAGTTGAAGCATCATATGGATGTCCATTTGAGCCGCATGGCTCAACACATAAATAAGTTTTATAATCTTGAGAAGTTCTTAATGTTGAAAATCCATTAATGCTTGTCTTATCGTAAATCTGGATTAGTAATCTGTCGAGTATTCCTCTTCTGATTACTGGCGAAATAGTTGTATTTGGTGGAATGTAGTCTTTCTCGCATTCTGCGCCTTCGCAATCAAGAGCATTATCACCATCAGCATTCTTAACACATTGATTGTTAATATTTTGGCATACTTTTATTCCGCAATCATCTGTTGAAGGATTTCTAATCCTGTTGTTTTCATCATGAGTTATCTGAGCAGTGCTGCATTGAGCTGAGGAATAGTCATTACATGTTACCTCGTCACAATTTTTTGAGTTTCCATCACGAAAATAGCATTTGAACTGCCCTTCTGATAATAGATTGGATTTTTCTCTTGTACATAAATCAAAAATTTCATTAAATGCCTTTATATTTTCTAAGTTGTCTGTGCCTTTCTTATCGCACCATTTGCAGTTGTATTCGCTTGTGCTTATACAAACTCCGATGCCAATTTGGTTTGCTAAATTCTTCCATCTGCAGTTTCTAACCCTGCAATTATCTCTGCTGCATGCCTCTTCTGTCTTATAATCATAACAAGACATTGACGGCTCACAGCTAAAGCAAGAATTTACTGTTGAGTGTGACCTGTCATAAAAGCAGTATCTGTTTGTTTCACAATCTTGCAAAGTATAGTAAAGCCCAAAAGGATTTGCAGCATTATAGTTGCAACTGATTTTGCTTATGCAAGATGGCTGATTGTTAGTGACTATGCAAAGCTTGTTTGACGGGCAGGCAGTTCCGCCTGGTAAAAGCTGGTTAAATTCATTACACAAAAAGGGCTTATTGAGCTTGCCTCCAAATTCGTTTCTAACTCCATCTTGAAAATTTTGCGAGAATTCTTCTGGGAAATTAGTGATTAAATAATTCTTATACCTATTGTAATAATATTCTTGTATGCAAAATTTATTTGTGTTGGTTTGCTCCAAGCATTCTATGTTGCCAAGGTTTGCTGTTTTTGTTATTGTCGGCACTGCAGTTTGCGGAGTGTAATGTGCTTTAATCTGGTAAGTGTATGCTGTATCAAATAATAAATCTCCTGATGTGTCTTCAAATGAGATTGTAGTTGCTGTCCCTACAAGTTCAAAATTTGTGCATTCACTCCCCTTACATCTTAGAATGTCATAAGATACAGCATTTTCACTGCATTCATCGCGCCATCTTAGCAAAAACTTTTTTTGTCCTTTTGCCAGTGATATTTCAAAATTGCTTAATCTTGGTGTATAGCTTGGGTTATTGCAGCCTACTCCTTGTCTGCTACAAGTGCCTCCTGATTCATCATTATCAGCAGGGCTTGTGCATCCTAAATCTCCATTTTCAAAATCTGCGCATCCGTTATTGTCATTATCCCTTCCATCATTACATTGAGGCACAGGGCAGATTTGATTGCAGTTTGTTTGGCTTCTGTGGAATGTTAAGCCAGAGCCTTGACATTGTGCCTCTGGCTTAATTGTTCCTCCTGATTCTGAACAGCAGCAGCCAAGAGCACATGTTTGCACAGCAGAGCATGCTGTGTTAGGAAAAAAGAAATTAGTTGCACACTCATTTGAATTAGCTGGGGATTCTTGATTTTGCTCTGAGCTGTAATAGCTAGGGAAATTTGCTTCTGGCTTTGGACAACATTCCCTGTCCCTTAATGTCAATCTATCAGCAGAGCATGTTAGAGAGCCTGCTCCAGGATTTGTACAGCATCCAACCTCATCTGCAAGGACATTTAGAGAAGTAACTACCCAAAATACAAAAAACAAAATTACTATTGCCTCTTTTTTTATTTCACTCATATCCTATTTACAGTTATGATTTGGTAATCTGATAACTTGCCATCGCTAACTTCAATCTTAAATTTGAGCTGAGGTATATTCAGCACTTTTGGTGGTGTCGGTGTTATAGTAAATGTGTAGCTGTCTTCATCAGGATCTTCTGCTTTTAATTCTGAATCTCTTAGTAGCCCATTTTGATTAATTGTATGAAGATGTGGAAATTCCAAATTATTTTGTTTTATATAATAAAGCGCAGGTGCCCTGTTCCTTCTTGCAAATGCATACTCAAATGGCTTTCCATAAATTAATGATTTTTCATCAGCTACAATTATTAAATCTGCTTTTATTTTTCTTGCTTCATCTGAAAAAATATTTTTAATTAGCTGTATGCTTAATGAGTCCTTATTATTGTTGGTATCGCTTATGTTGAATTTTATGTTTTGAATATCATTTTTGATTAATTCTTTTGTGAAGAAATAAATGTTTCTAAGCCTTATATCTATGTTGGTTGAGAAATCACTAATCTTAGTAGACTCTTTTGTTGAAGGATTGTTTATGGTAATTGGTATTTTTGATTTAATAGTGATGCCATTGCTACCAATGATTACTTGGGTTTTACTATTGTCGATTTCTATATTGTATCCTTGATTTCTGAACAAGCTCACATCAGCACAACTCATAAAATTATTATCAATAAAGGTTTCTATTTGAGTTTGTATTGAGTTAGGGCCTTCTGAAGAATTTAACGGCGGCATATTATCTATTCCAAAAAAACCCTCAAATATTTCTTCATTTGAAATTTCTGTTTTATATGGAAATATGCTCCATGGGTAATCTGGAATATCTGATGAGTAAGGAGAAGACTCAAACTTTGGAGGTAATATGTTGTATGCAATGTTAAGATTATTATGCTTAACAAAAAATAAGCCCTCATCAGTTTCAGCATAGTCAATTAATGCCCCACCCTGGCTTGAGTAGATATACCCGCCTTGTCTTCCCAATAATGCAACTGCATCTTTTGCAAGCTTATCCAAGCAATTTGCTACAAATTCTTTAATTGGAAGTGTGTCTATTGCAGTTTCCTGTATATTTTTTATACTCTGCTGGCTTTGTTTTTTTACTGATGATTTGGAGAAATATAAAACAAAACTTACTGCAATGAATAATACTAAACCTAAAAGCATAAGCATTGTAATTTGAGATTTTACAGATTTTTTTTTCATGTTAACCTTAACTTTGAAGTCAAATCAGGCCATATTGACTCTGGATTGAGGTTTGTTAACTGACTTCCCTGAGCAAGAACATAATAGTTATTACCCTCATTTCTGCATGATATGCCTGATGACACATCGCTCCTACCTTGGTTAAATTGCTGGATAAAGTTGCATATATTATTTTCAAAGTTCGTATAGCCAATAACTGCATTTTTGAAATTTGTTCCTTCTATTGCGCCTCTGACTGATTTGCTTCCTTGCTGTGTCATATATAATCTATCAAATTTCTTTATAGCATTTACATAAGATTCATCAAAAGGAGGAGTTGTTATTAACCTTATTATTGTATCTATTATGGTTCTTATTGGATTTGTGATAAATTCCTCTAATGAAACAAGAGGATTATCTTCAGAAGGAACTGTTATCGAAGTTGAGCTGTAAATAAAACTTTTCTGCCTCTTGTTAAACCAAACCTTGTTTGTCGAATCGCAGGAATGATATTGATTATCGTCTATCAAGGCATTGTTGCAATTTGTAACTCCCAGTATGTTCAAAGCATTTCTTGGAATATCTTCTAAATTTCTGTTGATTGAAGTTGCTGCAATCACTCTGTTGTTGTTTTTTAAAACGCAAAAGTTGTTTGTTTGCAAATTTGTGAGAACATTTTCAACAATCTCTCCTGATTCGCTTAAATATTGCAAATTGTTTAATGTGTTTTGCCTGTTGTCGCAGAAGAGTGTGAAATCGCCGCTTTTCATCTTCAATAATTTTAATGCCAATAGTTTAGTTCTTGATGACCAATTCCCATTTTCACAATAGTTATCTCCTGTGGACAAATAATTTCCAGATTCAATGCATTGACTTGCTTCAGTTGTTGCGGATGGGTCAATAAGGCATTGTGTTTCTCTTGGGCAATATCCTGTTCTGCTGCCATCTGGAGTTGACCTAAGGGTTTGTTGCATCCAATTTCCATCAATGCATCTTTGTCCATTAATTGTCTGTGCTTGCGGGTTATTTCTTTGATTAGAAATGCATGAAGAGCCATTCCAGCATTGCTCTTGTGCACAGCACTCTGACGGAAAAGTTGAGGGTATAGCACTAGTTAGTGTAGGTATGGCAGGCGCTGAAGATGTTGCACTAGTTCCTCTAACTTCAAAAAATAATTCCTCTGATGAAGAAAGTTGAGGCAAACTATTTCCTATAACTACATAAAGTGAGTACAAGCCAGCAGATAATGTATTTGTTTGTGCAGGCTGAAGCGTAAGCTCGAATACTTGCCCTGCTTGAATAAAACCAATGCCATCACCGTATGCACCATTCACTCTGTCCCATGCATTTTCATTGCTTCTTTTCTTTGTTAAATAAATTCTAATGGGATAAGGTGGGTTAATATTTCTATTAATACCAATCTCAAGTCGAATTGCTTGACCTTGCTGCACTATAACAGGGTCTGCTGCATTTCCTCTGAATAAACCATTCATTCTAATAAATGGCTCTAATGGATTTTTATTAGATGAAGTGTAGGTTGCACTTCCAAGCAATGGGGAATCTATTCTGGTAATAGAATTTGAAGTGCCGCTAGCAGTTGTGCCAGAAGTTGTTGTAGTGGAGACAGGTGCAGTGCTTAAACGTATTCTTTCAGTTCCTTCTGTTGGAAGCCATCTTTCAGAATATGAGCAATAATAATTCCCTTCTGGATCATTAAAGCAATAATCATGATTTGTTATTAGCTGTGCTCCACTATGCTTGTCTCTTAATGCTAGCAAATTATCATTTTCTGCATTAAAATTTCTTCTGTCAATAGCACATCCATGAAACTCTCCATTATAGTTTATTGTAGAGTTTTTAGTTCCATTAACAAAGTCAACACTTCTAACATAAGTGCTGTTCCAGCAGCCACCATTTCCTCCTGCATCATTATAGAATTCTCTTAATGTAGTTGTACTTAAATTATCATCATCTTCGCTGCAGCATTTTGTGCCAGTCCATTTAAATCCTGCTGCTTCGCATGTTGCTCTGTTTTTGTTATTAAGTGCTGTATCCCCTCTATTTGGCTCTGGTGTATCTAATTCTGTGACAAATTTTTTGTCTGGAGTGCAATAATATGTTTGGCTCATGGATTGGGTAGTGCTAGGTCCAATTGGTGAAGTTGTTTGAGTTTCTACAACTTGAAAAAACACCAAACTAGAGGATGCTGCTCTATCAATGGATTGACCTACTACTATATGTAAGGCATAGGTATCAACAGCCCAATCTTGTGTTTGTATTACTGTTTTTGTGCAGGAGCTTCCAACAGCTTGAGCAAAGCCAAAACCTATTCCATAATGGGCACTTAATCTTGGCCAAGTGCCGCCTTGATATTGGGTAACATAATATCTCATTGGCAAATTTTGAAGTTGTGAATCTGTTATTGAGACTGCAAATACCAAAGGTTGACCTTTTATTACTCTTATAGGATTATCCCTAATTTTACCTTCTGTGCTTGTATCAACAGGTTTATCATTAATCTTTAGAATCACTTTTGGAGGGTTATCGGGTTGTAATTTAAGTGGATTGCTTAAAGTTTCTATTTCAGAAATACCTGCTGGATTTGGGCATGAGTCGCTTGGACTTATAACTACTCTGCCTGTAATTTTATTTATTGGATAGATGACACTTCCTGTTGTTGATGAGGTTGATTGTGGCGTTGTATATAGTTTACACCACGTAATATCCGATGCAGAATCATAAACATAGCTTTGCCATCCTGCTCCAAAAGCTGCACAGTTGTTTGTATGTGGCCATGTACCATGGGCTTCTGCTATATAACGCTCAGATGTGGGATTGTATGTTACTGTGATAATTTTCTTACAAAAGGTAATGTGGGTATCACTATCGACTCCCCCATCTTTGTAACCTTCACCAAATGCATTGGCACAATCTACATCTGCATTTGGACCTCCGCCTGGAGGGTTTATTAAAGATTTGATGTCAGCAAGGACTCTTTGTGACACACCACTGGAGCTTAATTGTACAGTTGCCATCTTCTTACAAAAAGTTATTTTTGACCTATAGTTGAATAAAACCTTTTCCCATCCAGCACCAAACCTTGATGCACAATTCTCTTCTTGTGAGCTTTGCACTGCTTGTATATCTTTAACTATAGTTTGAGTTTGTGAGGATGTTGCTGATGAAGAAGTTGGATTTATGCATTGCTGGGTTTGTTGTTGGGTCTGTTGTGCTCTTCTGCACTCTATCAAACAGCCTTCTGCACCATAATTTGCACTCCCTTCCCATGCATAACATCCATTGTCTCCAACTGGATTACAACCATGATTTCTGCCATTTCCTGTGTCTTGACATCTTATCCTTGTATCACCAGTGTCACAAGTTATTGTAGGGTTTCTGCCCATTCCAGCAGTAGTCTTTGTATATGTTTGTGGTGTTGGTTGGCTTATTGGTTGAGTGATTCCTAAATTGAATGTTTTAGTTTGATGACTCAACCAATTATTTCTATTTGAGGTGTCCAGAGTTGTTCCTGGCTCTGTTAATATTCCATAGATTGTCCATTGGCCACAAAGTTCATTTCCTCTAAACGTGTATTCCCACAAATTATTAAGAGTTTCCCTTGTTACAAGAAAATTAGTTCTAAAAGGTGCAGCTTGATTTGTAGTGCCTAATTGGTTGCTTGGCAATAGAGGCAAAAAGTTCCCATTAGGAGCTAATGCAATAAGGTAGAGGTCAGCCCTTCTCGCATTATCGCCTGCAAGTGTCGCAGATACACTTAATTTTTCGCCAGTGTTGAATCTATCTTTATTTAAAGCGATTTCGACATCAACAAAACTACCAGGCAGATAAATTTCAGATTGTCCAGTTGTTATTCTCTTGCCATTTGTCTTTGAGATGCAATTTTGAGTATTATCGCCACAACATTCAACAAATGACTCTTGACCTTTTCTTGTACATATAAACTCATTTCCACTAACTATTCTTCTTGAAAAAATTCCATCGCATCTGTACCAATTATTGCCATCAGACAAAAATTCTTTATTAGCACAATTAATATATTTTATATCATTTGCATTAGCCCTTCCAGCCGATATCCAGTTTGTTTGTGCTTCATCCGTGCCTTGGTTACACAAAACATTTCCTGCTATTCTGCCACAATCACTTTCATCATCCCCACAGCATTTTCCATTTGTATCCCATGCAGGATTTTGAAAACAACCGCATGCCAAGCTTGATTGGTCAGCATCTCTGATTTCCTGAGGATTTGTTGAGATGCTACAAACACAGCCATTTGGGGTAGATAAGCATCTGTCTTGTGTAAGATAATAATTAAATTGATTAGGGGCAATATTTGCGCTTGGATAACATCCTGCTAATTGTATGTCACAAGATGGAGAAGAGGGTGGCTGTGGTTGAAACTGAGGTGGTTGTATATCACCTCCGTCTCCCCCTTTAGCACCGTCACCTTGCGGTTTAACATCCACTATAAAAACCATTAAAAATAGTGTAAGCAAAATCATAATTCCATAAATTTTAGAACTCTTTTTTTATTATTTATTATCATATTCCCTCTTGTCAAAAACCACCAATTATTGGTTGGTGGCATGTTTACTTATCATGATAATTCAGTGGTTTTGGACACTACAAAATTCCACTTATTGATGGTAGTTTTTGAGCACATCCAAATTCCATGTAATGTTGACATACACATAAACCACTTATGAAACATAAGTGGAATTTTGATGTTTAAAAGATTTAATG
>JACPMP010000020.1 GCA_016185915.1 Candidatus Woesearchaeota archaeon | reverse complement strand
GGATTAATCCAAAGTTTAAGTTCAATGGATTACAGCAATAAACTGGAAATTTATGGCCCTAATGGAACTAAAAAAAGAATGGAAAAAATGTTTGAGGCATTTGTATTTGACAAAAGACTAAGCTTTGTTGTTAAAGAAGTCAAAAATGGTATTTTTTTTGAAAATAATGAGTTTCAATTAGAAGCTTATCCTTTAGAACATGGAATAGAAACATTAGGTTACAGATTTGTAGAAAAAGATAAAAGGAGAATTGACATGAAAAAAGTTAGAAAGTTTGAAATCCCTGTAGGACATTTGCTTGGAAAGTTACAGCAAGGCAAGACAATAGAGCATAATGGCAGAGAAATTTCTCCTGATGATGCCACTTTTGTCGAAAACGGAAAGATTGTTGCCTATATAACTGATACAATATTGTGTGATAATTGCTATAAAATTGGAGAGGATGCCGATTTGCTAATTTGCGAAGCTACTTACTCTTCAAAATTAGTCGATAAAAGTGAAGAGTATGGACATATGACTGCAAAGCAAGCTGCACAATTAGCAAATAAATCAAATGCTAAGCAGCTTGTTTTGATACACTTCAGCGCTCGCTACAAAAATACACAAGAGTTAGAGGAAGATGCAAGAAACATTTTCGATAATGTAATCTGTGCAAAAGATTTTATGAAAATTGAGTTGTGAAATTTTTTATAAGTCAAGATGTCTTCAAAATCCAAGGGCTACAAAGCAGAAATAGAATTGTTGCATATGTTTTGGTCTAAAAAATGGGCAACAATGAGGTCAGCCGGTTCCGGCTCAATGAAATATCCTGGGCCTGACTTGATAGCGAGCAATAAAGTAAGAACATTGGCTATTGAATGCAAATCAACAAAAGACAAAAAGAAATACCTTGATGAATATGATGTCAGGCAGCTTAAGGACTTTTGCGATATATTTGGTGCAGAGCCATGGTTTGCTGTGAGGTTTACGAGAAAAGACTGGCTTTTTTTAAGCTTAGAAGACATAGAAAAAACAGAAAGAGGGTATGTAATTGACGCTAAAGTTGCGGAAAGAAGGGGTTTGTTAATTGACGAATTGATAGAATAAAAATTTATTATCTCTTTCTGACAGCTCTTTCAATCTTTATCTCTTCCTTCACAATCTTGTCTACTACTCTTTCGATGTGCATTTCTATCCTTGCAATCCTGCGCTCCATCAAAACCAAAATCCTCAAAGAATAAACTATAGCTGCTAAAGTGCCTATTATAATAGCGAGTGTTATTTCCTGAACGCCGAAAACCATCTAATCACCTCTATTTTTACTTTTAGATGATATTTACTTGGTTATTTATATAGTTTTCGAATTTTCAATTTTAGTTGCATCAGGCATCATCTACTATTCTAAAAAAATAAAAAAATCATGCTTTAGCTTCAGACTTATTTGATTTGCCCTTATTATTCCTATTTATCAACCATGCCTTTTTTGTTGTGTATTGTGCTGGGTTTTTTATTTTTGCGCAGAAATTATCTGGAAAGCAAATGCGTAAATCGGTGTAATAATTTTGCTGGTTTGATATTACCATGTTATTCTCTCTTTTCGGGCAATTTGGAGGCAATATTTTTTTTTGCATCTGCCTATGATACCTTAACTGACCTAGAAGATAAACTTCTCTTAATGGCTCTCTGTTTTTTGCATTCCATTCTCTAAGTCTTTTTTCTATCATATTGTAATCCCATCCGATTGATGTGAAATAATTGATAAGAATAAACAAAGCCCTTTTTCTGCCATCCTCAAGGCCATTCAGAATTGACTTGATGCAAGGTGGGAATAATTCTTCAGGCAAGGCCATTTCTGGAACTTCAAATTCTTTTTCTTCCCTTAAATTAACGACTTCTCGCTTAATACTAAAATCCATCGCTTCCATCAGCAATTGCTTTGTTTCATTGCTTTCAATATAGCCCTTGTCAAGAAATATGTGCTTGCTTATCCTTACATTTTTTGGAATTGCAAATTCTTTCCTAAACAGTAAAACTTTTTCTGGATTTAAAGGAGTAGAGACCAAACCGGATTTTTCATGCAAAGAGTACGGCATTCTGTATAAATGCCTTGAAGAGATAAGCAATGTATCTATATTCAAAAATGGCTCCGCATTTAAAGCCCTTATTTTATCGTCATAGTAAGTTATATCACCTGCTTTTTTTCCTGTTTTTTCTATAATAGAATTAAAATTGTTTTTTTCAGACTCCATAATTTTTTCTCCAAGTGGCTTTTTTATCATCTCTTTTATGTAAAGCGCTATCTTCCTTGGAGCGTCTGGAAATAAATTTTTTGTATGCCCATCTCTTATTTTTTCGGGAAATGCCTCAAAAGGCACGCCGATATGAAAACCCTTGTTGCCGGAAAACTTACATGAAATAGACTTTACGTTGTGGAATTCTAAGGCCTTGATTACTAAAGCTGCAGCAATC
>JACPMP010000035.1 GCA_016185915.1 Candidatus Woesearchaeota archaeon | reverse complement strand
CCAGCATTGTGGATTGGGTTAATTCCAGTTGTGATAGTTGAAAGGTTATCATTTGCTGGCGGAATTTCATTATCTTTTGTTTTATTCAACACATTATTGGACAAACTAGATGCAAGAACAAAATCAGAATATGTCAATGTTGATAAGAGGCATGTTTTGTTTAAGCACATTGCTTAAAAATTTATTTTTAATAATATCCAATAATTAATGTCAATAAACAATAAAAATATAAAAACAATCCCGTGAACGACCTTTTAACGTAAGCATGATAAAGGTAACCCGTTTTTGAATGTTTAGGGCATTAATGGCTCAGTACCAATTATTGCTGGGAAAGAAAATGGATAGTATGATTGTTGTATTATAAAAACTTATAAAGTTTTTTTGGGTGGCTTTATGGATAAACTGGATTTGAATATTATAGAGATATTATCAAAAAATTCAAGAACACCGTTTATGCAAATAGCAAGAAAGCTAAAAGTTTCTGAATCTACAATAAGGAAACGAGTATCAAATCTTGAAAAAAGTGGAGTGATAAAGAAATACTCCTTAGTCGTTGATACAAACAGAATTGGCTTTGAAAATATCGCTTTGATTGGAGTTGACGTTGCTTCTGAAAAATATCTTGATGTTGCAAAAAAACTTACAGAGTTTAATGAAATAAAGTATGTTGCTTCATCAACAGGGGATCATATGTTTATGCTTGAAGTATGGACTAGGAATGGGGATGATTTAAGGGCATTATCTGATAAAATAAAGGGGCTTGAAGGTGTTACAAGGATATGCCCTGCCATTATAAAGGATACTTTGAAGGGTAGTTTGTAAGTGGTTTCTATATCCAAAATAACGAATTTCGCACTGTATAAAACGTATATAGGAATGCCCTTCGGAAGCTTTAAATAAGTGCTCTTATTCTAGTTAACAATTGTTAAGTTTATTTAAAGCTTTTTGTTGCTTAATTGTGTTGGAAGAAAAAGTCAATGGAGTTGACCACGTGATGCTTATAGGAGCGGACGCAACAATATTATGCTGCTAAATCTGTTTAACACGGAGAGATAGAGAGATAAGATATGCTTGAATCATTTTTAATAACTTTAAGGGAAACTTTAGAGGCCGCTTTAATAGTCGGAATAGTATACGCTTATCTTAAAAAGACAAAGAAGGATCATCTGAATCCATACCTCTATTGCGGAGTTCTATTAGCTCTGTTATGCAGCATTATTGTAGCCGCAATACTTCAAATTCTTTATAAGGGCCAAGAGGCAAGAGGCCAGCAGATTTTCGAAGGCACAGTCATGGTAGTTGCATCATTCTTCGTAGCGACAATGGTAATCTGGATGTGGAAATCTGCAAAAAACATAAAGAAGAATATTGAAAGCAGGATAGACCGGATGGGGAGAAATAATATGGCCGGCATATGGATTTTGCTGTTTGTTTTTCTTATGGTGTTTAGAGAAGGCGCAGAAACTGTCTTATTTTTGTATGGAATCTCATTTCAGTCCAGCTTCTTGCCTAATATAATTGGAGGCATTCTTGGAGTGATACTGGCGATGTTATTTGGAATCCTAATAATCAAGGGAAGTTTGATGGTTGACCTAAAAAAGTTTTTTGTTGTTACGGGCTCTTTGTTATTGTTTATTGTCATTGAGTTAATTGCCGTAGCCATACACGAATTCCAGGAAGCTAGACTATTAATGCCTGCAAGCAACGGGATATTCTGGGATATTCAGATATGGCTTGCAAGCCCGGATTCTGGTATTATCACACTCTTGCCAATTGTTGTTGTTCCTTCCATAATGATATTTTTTGTGGCTAAACACAAGGAAGGAATGGCTAAAAGCGAATTAAGGTCCAATGTGCTTGTAAAATTTTTAGCATTATTCCTGACAATCTTTATGGTCCTATTTGCGCTTTCTGTTGTTGCATCAAAGGAACCAGGATATAATCCAAAACCTATAAAGTTGGCTTCCGTAAATACTGAAATACAAATACCAATAAAAAACATTACAGAGAATATAACAAAATTTGTATACAATCTGGATGGAGTAGATATAAGATTCATATTGGTAAGGGCAAGTGATGGAACAATAAAGAGTGCACTTGATGCATGCAGGATATGCGGCCCGATAGGGTTTGAACAAGTTGGTGATAAAATAGTTTGCAGAAGATGCGGTGTAGAAACCGAAATTAATGATATCGGAAAGGATGAAAGCTGCAACCCAATACCTTTGGAAACTGCCATAAACTCAAAATATGTGGTGATTCAGGTAAAGAATTTCCGTAAAGACATGTACATTTGGACAGATTATTGACACATGGCAAAAACCATTCAGCAAAAAATTAATGTGATCTTGGATGCTTTAATTTTGGTATTTAGCGAGCCCAGATACTCGTTTATTGCATTTATATCAGCAACCATAATGGCTATTACTTATCCGCTGCTCTTTCCAATAGCCGCAGGCGCAAAAAAGATAAGCCTTCTTGCATTTAGGGGAAGTTTATTGGATATTGCAGTTCTTGTATCAATTTCATCTCTATTTGGTATAATTCTGGCAATGCAATTTTACAAATTCACGAGGATATCGAGAGACTACAAAAAAGCAGGAGCTAATCTTGCAAGCACGATTGTTGGGATTATAACTTCAAAGGCATGCTGCTTATTGCCGCTAATCTTGTTAGCCATGGGCGCAACCGCAGGAATATCATTTTTTATAAAATACACAACTGAGCTAAGGCTGGCTGGCTTATTTATATTGTGTTTATCGTTGTATATAGCATCATTGGGTATAGTCAATAACAAATGCTGTGTTCTTTCAAAAACCGATGGTCATAAACACCGCGGCATGCTTTGATATCTATTCATAGTGCATGATAATATAACGAATTTCGTACATTATAGAACGTATATAGGATAGTCCTCAGAAAGCTTTAAATATAAGCCATATGCCCTAAATTAACAATTGTTAAGTGAAGGTGGTTTTGATGGGTTTAGAGCATAAGTTTACTAAAGGAGAGCCAGACGCACATACAGCAGGTTTGACTGCTGCAGGCGCTACGATTGGGTATTTAGTTGGTGGCGGACCAGGCCTTGTTCTAGGTGGTGTTGCTGGTTTGATTTATGACAGAGCATTCGCAAAAAGTTATTATAAATAAAAGAGGACATTAAATGCTAGAATCATTTTTAGTTACATCAAGGGAAACGTTGGAAGCTAGCTTAGTTGTCGGAATAGTTCTTGCTTATTTAAACAGAACCAATAATCAGAATTACAGAAAGACAGTTTATTATGGCATTATTTTTGGAATTCTTGCAAGCATTCTTTCAGCTTTTATCTTCACAGTTTTTGCCGGCGGTTTTGAAGGCAGCGGAGAGCAAATTTTTGAAGGCATAACAATGCTTTTTGGTGCATTTTTGTTGACAACCATGATACTTTGGATGATGAAGCAAAGGCATATTGCAAAAGAGATTGAAGGCAAAGTAGAAAAACACTTAGCGAGTTCGCAGCCGTTATTCTCACACATCGGAATTTTCATGCTCATCTTCATAGCAATTATAAGGGAAGGTGTTGAAACTGTTATTTTCTTAAATGCTATAAATTATGCAAGCGGCATTAATTTTATTGGTGGAACTCTGGGAATTATTGCTGCTATTATCTTGGGTTATTTATTTTTTATCAGCACCAAAAAAATAAACCTTAAAAAATTGTTTAATATCAGCAGTATTCTGTTGATATTGTTTGCAGCTGGCTTAGTTGCACATGGAGTTCACGAATTTGAAGAGGCAAAATTAGTTAGCGGAATTATCACACCTTTATTTGACATAAACAATATATTGAATGAAAAGGGATTGGTTGGGAGCTTCTTGAAAGGGCTATTTGGATATAACGGAAACCCAAGTTTGCTTGAGGTCATCGCTTATGCTTCTTATTTGGGATTAATATTTTATTTTTACAAAAGAATTGAGAGTTCTAGAGTAAAGATTAGTGGTTGATAACAGATTTTGTTATGAAAGAATAGATTGAATTTCATCCAAAAGAAAATGTCGTTAATGGCAAATAAATTATATTCCCATCTTTTCTTATTTTTTCTGTATTTGAAATAATGATACCATAATCTGAATCATTTCTTTTAATTGCTGATTTGACCTGTTCTTGATTCTTGTCGCCTATGCTAACTTCTATAGGAATTATACTATTTTTTACATTGTGGATTAAAAAATCTACGCCTCCTTCCTCAGAATCATAAAAAATTCCTGTTGGAATGTTTACAGTTTCCATCATTCTGAATAAGTATGAAGCTACAAGATTTTCTGCAAGTACACCTAACATTTCCCTATCCCTAATATCATAAACACCTAATTTAAATCTAATAGCTGCATTTATAGATGGAGAAAGGAAATAGTACTTCCAGGGCTTTCTTATAATTTTGCCTGCACCTCCATGAGGTTTGATACTGAAAATAAGATGAGTTTTCTCTAAAATATCCAGAATTGTTCTTACTAAAGTGGGTGATATTTTAAGTCTTTCTGCCAGTTTCGCGTCTGATGTTCCACCAGGTGTTTGCAAAGCCAAAAAGGTAAGTATCCTTGTTATGTCATTTCTGGTGTCGGTATTAAATGATTGCAGTGCAAATACATCTTTTTCTATAACCCTGTCAACCATGCTAAAAATCCTTTGGTGAACTTCTATTTGGCTCATATTTAATCCAAAAGGAAAGCCACCATAGCATAAGAAGTCTTCCCATATAATATCCATCCTCTTATTTAAGCTCAATGTTTTTCTCATTAATTGATTTTCATTTGCAGATGCAGATTCTATAGATTCATCATCGCCCTTAAATATTAATTCCCTTACGTTTTGGGCCATTCCTTTTGATGGAAACAAATCATATTTTAAAGTGAGGTATTCTGAAAAATTTAAAGGAAAAACAGTCTCTTTTTTAGTTCTTCTTGCTGTGTCTACGCTTAACTCCAAATTCAAGGCTGACGAACCTGTGAATATTAAGAATACTTTCTTGCTTTGGTCAAAAATTATTTTTGCTGTTTGCGACCATTCATG
>JACPMP010000034.1 GCA_016185915.1 Candidatus Woesearchaeota archaeon | reverse complement strand
CAAACGACCTGTTTTAAATAGAACAGAAAAAGATAAAGGAGCTTATTCCGAGATTATATTTCATTTAAAATCAAAATAATAAAATGTCATTATCAAAACAACAAATTACAGAAATAGAACAAGTTTTGATAGATAGTTTAAGACATAAATTTCAAAATTATAAGCCAGAGCCAGCCTCAATGCCCTTTCACACGAGACTTTTAGGAAAAGATAGGTTAGCTTTATTCTCGTTTATTCATTCACTGAACACTAACTTTGGAACAAGTATTTTTGAACCTGTAGCTATAGCATTAGCAAAAAATAAGTTCAAGAATATAAAACATGCAACTGCTGGTGACTCCATTAGTGAAGGAGCGCATAACCAAATCCAAAAGATAATGGATGACCTTTCTACAGCAACATCCACTCCGAATAAACTAAAAGAGATAGAATTGATTAGAAAAGTATGCCGAAAAGGTCCAATGCAAAAAGTAAACCTAACTAAGGTTGATGTAATGTTGGAAAGTAAGGATAATCAATTATATCTTTTTGATATAAAAACAGCAAAACCTAATGCCGGAGGTTTTAAAGAATATAAACGAACTTTA
Organism: Candidatus Woesearchaeota archaeon; assembly: GCA_016185915.1. GTDB lineage: Archaea > Nanobdellota > Nanobdellia > Woesearchaeales > GW2011-AR4. The sequence goes on along the minus strand of JACPMP010000034.1, from coordinate 12,982 downwards.
CTTGAATGGGTTGCTGCTATTTTAGCATCAAATCCTGACGCTAAAGTTAATACTATAATTGCAATACCTTACAACCCTTATGAGCCTAAACCTTATAACCGTTGGACAATAAGGGGCATGTTAGATTTGGGTAATGAACTAAAAGTAGCAGATGAATTTTGGGATTTTCTTGGAGGTAAAGGAGCATATCAAGATTTATTGGCTTGCTTCGAAAAAGTGGGTATTGAATTAAGACCAGAAATTGACAAATACTTCAAGGAGTTTAATAAAAATGAAAAAATTAATTAATGGCAATAATTATAGATTTATATTAAACTCTTTTAATTGTAGTGATGGCTTTAGTTTTTATATTGAAGCACGACATAAAAATACTAACAGACATTCTTTGATAAATAATGTTAATTGTATTTTATCAGGATTAGGCATAGATGCCTATAATAAGAAATTTTGGGAGTCAAAATGGGTTGTCACAAAAAATGAAGCAACAAAATTTTTCAAAAAAGCACATGATTTCCTCACAGATGATGATTTTAGAGAATATGTTGAAAGGTATTTGGATTTAGATAGGAGCTTAGGCGAATGGAACAAAATATAATAAAAATGGAAATAAAAGTTGCCAAACACGCTGGCTTCTGCTTTGGAGTAAAAAAAGCTATAGAAATAGCAGAAGAAGTTGCGCAAAACAACAAAAGGGATACATATGTTTATGGGCAACTCGTGCATAACGAGAAAGTTATCAAAGACTTGGAGAATAAGGGAATTATATTTATTGAAAATATTAATGAAATTCCGCAAAATGCAGTAACTGTTCTAAGAGCACATGGCGAGCCAGGAACAACTTACGAACTTCTAGAGCAAAAATCAATAGTAAAAGGAAAAAACCTAAATGACGCAACATGCCCTTTAGTCACTTTAGTCCATAATGTTGCTATTAAATTAAAGAATAATGGTTATGAAGTAATTCTTTTCGGCAAAGCAAATCATCCAGAGGCAATTGGAACAAGCTATCATCTAAAAGGAAAAGACACATTTATTGTTGAAGAGCCAGAACATGCGGATAATGTCATTGATTATATTAAAAATAATGATTTTGAAAAGATTGCTATTATATCGCAAACAACAATGTCTGTTTATGGCTACAAAAAACTTATTGATAATGTCAATTCTGAATTAAAAGATGCCAAATTTGAAGAAATTCCATTAAGCTTAAAGGATTTAACAAAAAAATATGGATATGTCGACACCATCTGCAATCCGACAAAGCAGAGGCAATCTGATACAGAAGAGCTTGCAAAAGAATGCGACATTGTCATTATTATAGGCGGCAAAAATTCAAGCAACTCAAAAGAGCTTTACGCAAAATGCAAAGAATTCGGAGTTGAAAGCTACTTTATACAATCAGAGGAGCAACTGCAAAAAGAGTGGTTTATTGGAAAAGAGAAAATTGGAGTTACTGCTGGTGCTTCTACACCAGACTATTTGATAAATGAGGTTGTTGAGAGGATAAAAGATATGGCGAATTTTAAAAAAGAAGTTTTGTTGAATTTAAAAATATAGAAAATTTATATTTTAAAATATTATTTAGTTCTTAATTTGGAGTTATTGCTTAGTAGTGATTTATACAAAAATTTATAAATAATCTAATGTTGCAATGGCTTATGTATCGTGAAAGATTCAAAGTTATAGAAGGACATCCCGATGACATGTTTTGGGATTATGAACTAGTAGGTTGGGGTAGATGTTCTAGTGATAAAGATACGAGTAAACATACTTCTGTTGGATCGTGCTTAGCAGTAACTATTTATGACGGAGAACAAAATAGAGGACTATTGGCCCATCTGACAGGAGTTCTATATGATGTGGATTTTACTACAGAGACAATAATAGATGTAATGGTTGAAAAGTTAAGAGCCGGAAATTTATCTAAACTTGAAGCATCATTAGCTGGTGGCGTTTTCCATAAAAAACAAAAACTTTTTGACATAGATGGAGTAGTAGGACGACTGCAGGAACTTGGCATTCCGATAATAGGTGAAGATATAGGTGATGGGTATAATCGTGCAGTTTTTTTAAAGAGAAATGGAAAAGTTGAAGTCTATAGAAATAAATCTCAAATATAATCACTCACCAAAAAATCCTGCTCTTTCAGTATCAAATTTCCAAGTTTCTGGAATTCTTCCAGTTCTTTTGTAGTATTTTGTCAATCTTCCGATTTTTGATTCTGTAAGAGTCAATCCCCTTGCGGCTGTTTCATCATGTTTATTGTTTTCAAGATGCTTTCTCACCATTGCGTATTTCTTAAACAGAGAAGTTAGGTCCTCAGGCACTTCAGAAATCAATTTTTTTTCCTTTAATATTGCATTTATAGATTTTCCGCACAAAGCCAAAACATTCGGAATGCCATAAATGTCTCTTAATAAAGCACCAATTTGAGAAGTGGTTTTGCCTTCCTTTGCAAGCTTTGCTATCAGCAGCTCAATTTCTTTTGGTTTGTACCTAATCCAGGAAGGCGCTGTTTTCTTAGCAGGCTTTTTTGAGCCGTGCTTTCCCTTCTTCCTTGAATACATGCGTGCCATTTTTGTTTTAATTAATCTAAAAATTTATATTTTCAATCCGTTGCTTCGCAACAATATCTTGTGCTCAGCAAAAATTTTTCTGCCATTAAATTTTGCCTCGCCTATATATTGATTGAAATCGCTGGAGAAAAAAGTTTTATCTTTTCATCCAGTATAGCTAAGCTTTTGACCGAGCTATCTTTCAGTGAATGGAATTATTTGATGATTTATAAATGTTACTCAAATTTTTTTGAGCTGTTAATTCTTCTGTACATAAAACCTCAAAAAATTAAATCAAACCTTGCCGTTTCAAAAGTTTTTTTTCTGCCTCTTTAATTGGGTCAATTTCTGGTTCTTTATCAGTTACAGAAAATGTAATTTTTTGTATTTCTTCTTTATTGACATTTGCTCCAGTTTTTAACACCTTAAAGTCTATGTTTCCACTAATATCTTTTGACAAAATAACTGAAAGTTCAAATTTAATGTCATCCTTTAATCTTATCCCTTCTGGCAATCCAGCCATGATTTTTGTGATACTATCATGAACAGCTTCCTTTAATGATACCCCTTCATCACCCATTTTAATCTTCCCAATCCTCTTTCCTAATAATTAACTTTTATTCCTTCTTCGTCAATTTCTGGAAAAATTCCATTACTTCAACAGGCAATGCCATGACAACTGTATTGCTTGCAGTAGGTCCGAGACCATCAAGAGTCTGCAAAGTCCTCAATTGCATTGCTCCTTTTGATTTTCCCATTATAGTCGCTGCAGCAGCAAGATTCTTGGCTGCGTCTCTATCACCTTCACTCTTGATGACAACAGCTCGCTTTTCTCTTTCAGCAGCTGCCTGCCTTGACATTATCCTCTTCAAATCATCAGGCACTTCAATATCCTGCAATTTAATAACCTGAACATCAAGCCCCCATTGGTCAGTTTCCTTGTCAACAATTTTCCTTATTTCTTCTCCTATTTGCTGCCTTTCAACTAAAACTGTGTCTAAGGTCATTCCGCCTATGACATCCCTTAATGCAGTCTGCGCATATTGTGCGATTGCGTACTCATAATCCTGCACTTTTATAATTGCATCATCAACTTTATTCACTTTGAAGAACACAACTCCATTCACATCAACAGGAACATTGTCTTTAGTCATGACTTGCTGCTTCTGTATGTCTGTAGTTCTAACTCTCATATCAACAACGACCATTCTTTGAATAATCGGAACAACCAAATTCAATCCTGGATTTCTGATTCCTGTAAACTTTCCAAGTGTAAACACAAGCCCTTTTTCATACTGGTTGATTATTCTTATAGAACTAAATATCAAAATAATTCCCAAAAAAATCAACGCATACCATAAATAAAACATTTTCAACACCCCCCAATAAATTTATTACGAATAATACTATAACTGAACTCTGTATATAAATCTTATTAAAAATAGCCCCGGCAAGGTTCCCACCAACCTTTTCTTTCAAAAGAAAAGCTTGACCAAAAGAAATATTAAGTAGCCCCGGGCAGATTCGAACTGCCGTCTCTGCCTCCAAAGGGCAGAATGAATTGCCTTCTCTAGTAAGCTTAGAGAATTTGACCGCTACACTACGGGGCTGTTGTCATGCGGTGTGTCAGCCCCGTTATTAAATTTTTCTTTGTTGTGAAATCCAATCCATTCTACGAGGGCAAGATGGACTTTTTCAGAAATAGTAAGCCCTCTCAATTCAGGTCTGGATTTTTCAATATCTTGAAGTTTAACCAATTCATGAGGTTTTAAAGTGACAGTTTGTCTAGTTAATTCTTCAGCTGCAACTTTCCCTAGATGTTCGCCAATACCTCTCTTAAACCCTCTCATTATTTCTTTACTTTTTGCTAAATTTTTTACTAATTTTATATCCATATTTCTATAAGAAAATGAATGTCATTTAAATATTTTTCTATAAAAATCATAAAGTTTATATATAAGTTAGTTCAAATGAGTTTATATGAGTTCAAAAGGTGATATGAATGAAGATTAAATCCATTGTCAGAAAAGTCGGCGATTGCTTCTATTTGAGGATACCTAAACCTTACATCGAGGGCGGAAATATCAAAGTTGATACGGAATATTGGGCTGAACTAACAGAAGCAGGCAAAGAGATAGAGCAGAAAACCCAAGAAATTCTAACCGAGATGACAAAAAATGCAAACAAAACTAACACAACATAAAGGAATTAAAGAGCTGGCGATAAAAGCTTTTATTCCTGTCGGTTACAGGATTGATATGTTAAAAAAAAAGGAAGATGCCAAGCGCAGCTTTCAATGCGATTTTAATGAAAGCACCTTACAGCATTGGCAAAAACAGGCATAATTTAAGCACATGGGACGCATACGTAGCGCATTGCGGGCATTGTTTGGAAAGTCAAAGCTAGACAGCGAAACAGCGACAGAGATGGCTCAAAAACGCTGGAAAAAAGAGGACATCAAAGAGGAAGTAGGCACGTTCTCGCAGATGTCAAAGCTGATGAATGAGATGGACACATTCAAGCAGCAGCAAATCGAAAGGGAAAGGCAGCGAGAGATTGAGCTGGAAGAAAGAATTACGGAAAAGCTCATGTCGCAGCTCGGCTCTGATGACGAGGACGGCGGAAGCTCGATTGAAGATATGCTTTTGCTCAAACTTTTTGGCGGCGTTAATCCTCAAATGGCAGCGCAAGCTCCGCTGCAAAACAATGTGCTGCCAACAATTCTGCAAAATCCAAAAGTGCAGATGTTAATTCAAGCTTTCGATAAAATTCCAGAGGACAAATTAAAAGGATTGCTGGAAAAATTGGAGAAGTGGGCATGATTAAAACAATTGGAAGATGTAAAGATTGTAAAAAAATTATTGTTGTATCTTACTATAAAAATAGATGTAGAGAATGTGGAATTAAGTTGATAAAAAAAGAAGAAACATCTGTATTGAAATACATACAAAAAGATACAGATACAGATACAGATACTCAAAAATCGCAAGCAGAGGTATCAAAAAAGGCAAAAAACCGCTAATTTCGCAAAAAAGCAAAATCTCGACGTGAAAATCGAGTTTTTGTTAATTAGTTTTATTTTTATTTTTATAGATATATTAAGAGAGATAGATAGATACAGATGGGTGGAAAACATCTGTATCTGTATCTGTATCCAAAAAATGAGGCAAACTTTACGAGTGAATTGGAGCATAAAAATTGAGGCTTTTCACTTATTGAAGCGAGCTGCAAAAAACATTTCTATGAGCGAGCTGGTTAGCGAGCTAATACTCCAAAAGTTACAGGATCCCATCAAATCACTTCAAGAGGAAAAACGCCAGCTGCTTATAAAAGCTAATGAAATTGACGACAAAATAGAATATCTAGAAAAAATTAAAGATGAAAAATAAAGATATGAAAAAAGTTAAATTTTGTGTGTGTTGTGGACAGATAATCTTTAACAGACCTATTCATTCACAATATTGTACAAATTGTAATAGTCATAGAAGAGCTACTTTTCGTAAATTTTATAGTCGAATAAGATATGCAAAGAAATCTGCACGAATAATTTAAATACTGCTTTATTCTTATCGGAATTATGGCAAAGCGCAAAGGCGCAACAGCTGCCTTTTTAAGAGCTTTGCGCAAAAAACACGGACTTGGCGAGTTCAAAGGAAAATCTCGCAGAGTTTCAGTAAGACATTCAAGCTCAAAGATGGCAAAGAAAAAAAGATTTTTCAGCAGAAAAGGACTTTCTGTAAATCAACTTCTTATCGGCGGAGCTGTGTACGGCTTTGCTAGAAACAAAGTAAGCAGCTGGTTAAGGCAAACCATAGGCGGAAATCTCGGAAATGTATCCGATGAAATTCTTATGGGAATTGTGGCTTATTTCGCAGCTAAACGAGGATCTGGGATAGTTAAAGACGCTGGAAAAGCAGGTTTAGCAATTGAAGCAGCAAGATTTGCTTCAAACTTTAACTTTAATTTAGGCGGAAATCAAACTCAAACATCAAGCTCAAACGGAGGCGTAGTAACATACGGTTAAGATGGCAAGCGCAGAAGAGACTTTAACATGGGCATTGCGATTTTCAGACGCAGACGAGAATAATGTAAGCCCTAGACTAGTCGAGTTTGATACAGAGCAAACTTCTAGTGCTGCAAAAGCTTATCCTGCTGACAGAGATGCTTTGGCATTGCCTTTAATGCCTGTTGTAAATGCAAAAGTCAATGAGAGAGGAAAAATCATACTCGAAGCATTGGGAAGCGCAGCTGATACAATAGAAAGCGAGGAATGCGCTGGAAAAATCCCAATTGTAATGATAAACAAAAAATCAGGCATAAGAGTTAAAACTCATTTAAACATTGGTGATGTCGGACAAAGGCTATTTAGTGGATTTAGTTCTACTGCTGACGTTGTTTTGAATACATCAAATTTCGTAAGAGTTGGAACTTATACTGTACCTGATGGCTTCGAAATAATGCTAGACGCTGGCAAGCCTGTTCATGCTTATTTTGGTGACGATACAGCTTAAATCTGATTTCTTTTTTGGATTTTATAAAGACTTTTCACGAGGACAACTTTAAATAAAATGTTAAAAGTAATTCAAAGTTCAAGCGCAAAGAATACAGCTGTTGCAGCTGGAGCTTCAGAGAGAGTAATTAATGCTCCGACTTATGCCAGCAAAGGCGGTTATGAACGCTGGAATAGTTTAGAAGTTTACAATAGAGATAATGTTGCAATCGAAATCAGGCTTGACGAGCAAACATCAGGCACAAAAGTCTTTCAAATTCCAGCTAATACAATTTTTGTTTTAGAGCATGACGAGGGCATTGAGTTTGATACGGTTGATCAAGCAAACCTAGACGGTGCAACAGCTGAAACAGCCAATAAAATATTTTTTAAAGCATCTGTCAAAAAAGAGGTTTAAAATGCCAATGTTTTATGTGGCGCAGCCACTCGGATACAGCATACAGACGGCAGAAATAGATAATGACGCCGTAACATACGCAAAAATACAAAATGTTTCGGCGACAGATAAAGTTTTGGGACGTTCTACTGCTGGAGCTGGTGATGTTGAAGAAATTGCTTGCACAGCGGCAGGCAGGGCATTAATTGATGACGCAGCCGCTTCAAATCAAAGGACGACGCTAGGCTTGGGAGATGTTGCTTTAGAAACCGCTCCGTTAGCTGTTGCAAAAGGCGGAACTGCATTGGCAGCATTGGGAACAGCATTACAAGTTTTAAGGACAAATGCTGCGGCAAATGCTTTAGAATTTGCAACTCTTTCATCAACGCAAGATGTTGTAAAAATGCACTCGGGGACGGGTAGCACAACAAATACAAGTGATGAAGAAATTGGTACAAAAACTTTTACAGCAGGTGATTTCGCTGTAGATGACTTAATTGTAGTTGAAGTCGAAGGCGATGATACAAACGCTGCAAGTGTATCATTTTTTCAAATTAGGGTTTATGACGGCACAAATACATTCACGACAGGCGAATTGAATAATACAAACAATCGCCCTCATCATGCTTCAAAAATAAGTCAATCAATAACATCAACATCATTATTGCAGCATTCAGGAACAACAATAAGTGACGCTGCTACTGTTTTTGTAATTGCAAGCACAGAAACAAGTATGATAGCCAATTGGATAACATCAGCTTTTACAATCAGTTTAAGAGGACGTATGCAGGCAGGAGGAACTTTAGCAAAATTCAGATGGAAAGTTTACAAAGTTAAACAATAAAATGGGAATGCATACTTTGTATGTTGGAAATGAGAAAATTGAAGTTGATAACAGCACAAGTGAGATAGAAATACAGCAGATAAAAAAGCAAAAAGAAGCGGAGCAATTAGCAGCAGAAGACGCAAAGAAAGCAGAATTTTCAGCATTATCAACAGATGAAAAAATAAATCTCATAGCTAAAAAGCTGGGGTTGATGTAACAATGGTTTGGGTGTTATCTGGCAGATTTTGTCAAAGCGGCGGACATTGTGAAAGCATTTATTATGAGGATACAGATTATGGTAATTTACAAAATATGATGAGTAGTGCCTTTCGTGGTTATGCTGGCTGGATTGTTGATGTTTATCCGACTATAACAGAAAAAGAAGTTGTAACAATTCCAGAAACACCGCCTGAAACTTTTGAAGTTGGCAGCGTCAATAATCCTTATGTTTTTGTGATTTCAGGCGATGCAACTTTTATGCAACAAATTAAAAATTATGGTGGTTCAATTCTTTCAAGAGTTGAACCTCTGCTCAATAGATTAGGCTATTCCGTGCAGTATATAGGCTGGGACGCAAGCGGAAGTGAATATCATATCGGTTTTGTCAAAAGAGGCACAGAACCTATTTCATTGACGTTATTGCTTCTGATAGGCATTATTGCAGTTGCATTAATCTTTGTAGTTTATTCTGTAAGATTTTCGATACGTGCCTTTATGGACGGAAAAGTGCTAATTGAAAGAGAAGATACAATTCAAGCATGGATAGATGGCAACACAGCAGTTTTAGAAAGTCCTTATACTTCTGACGAGGATAAACAGAACGCAGCAGATAATCTAACAAATCCAAGCTTGCCAGAAACACCATCAGAGAGGGATATTCCTGAAAGCCCAAGCGGAGCTGGCGGATTTTTAGGCGGAATAGGCACAGGCACTTTGCTAGCATTGGCAATAGTTTATTTATTGTCGAGGAAAAAATGATTGAGCAGCCACTATTGCAGTATGGAATGGCAGGAATCTTTATCGCTTATTTGATTTATGACAGGCAAACAATTCTTAAAAAATTAATTTCTGCAATAGAAGAAAACACGAAAGTAACACAGGAATTAAAAATAAAATTATGCTCAAAAAGGATTATTTGAACTTCTTTGTCGTCGAAAAATGCCCTGTTTGTCGTCTATACCCTACTTAAAACATCAAATCAGGCAAAAGCTTTCTCAACAATAAATTCCTCTTGACTGATCAGTTCAACACTTTTGATATATTTTGCAGTTGTTTCAACTTTGACATGCCCAATGATGTCTCTTGCTGCAATTAAGTCATTGCCAGCTGCTTTGTAGTATTTGTAGAGCGCATAATGCCTTAATGTATGCGGGCTTATCCTGTGCAAAGTAATGCCATTTTTTGTTGTGTAATAGGATTGCAGCAAGCCCAGCTTGCGCCTCATGTCTCTAAATTTCAATCCGATAGAGCTTCTTTTTATGTGGCTGCCTTTTGATTGATTGCGATATGAAGAAAAAAACAGAAAGCCGTCAATGCAGCGATGATGCCATTGCCGATGATATGCTGCTAATTCATGCCTCAAAAATGCTGGAACGTGCCTTTCTTTGACTTTTCTGCTCTTGAGCATGGTATAAACGAGCTTTGAGAAGTTTTTGTTGAAATTCTGCCTTTTTAGAGCTATGGCTTCGCTGGAGCGCAAGCCCAGATACATCAGAACTTTAAGGCACATTCGCATAGATGGGCTTTGAAGCTTCTCGACATACTGCCTTATTTTCTTAAATTCGTCGTCGGTAAGGTATTTAATGTAGCCTGTTTCGTATCTTGACATTTCATGCTCCACCACCAGCTTTTATTTAAGAAATTGCTAAAAAGTCAGTTCGGCAATTATAAAAATTCCGAACTGTAATCCCAATATCAGTTCGGAAACAATTAAAAAAGTGAACTGACCACCGCTGCACTACGGGGCTGTATCACAAGAATTTTCTACTTTGTTTATAAAATTATTGTTGATTTTATTCCCACAACTTTAAAGTCTCTTCTTCTACAAAATGCAATTTTCCAGGTATGATAAAACAATGAACCGCTTTGCCAAAATTAAATTTCAGCAATTCTTTCGCAGTGCCAACTTTAATAATCTGGCTTTCGCTCCCAATTCTTGCACATCCGACACAAAGAGTTTTCTCAGAAAAGATTTTCTGATTTTTTTTCAATTCAACCTTCAGCAAATACCTTATTGCGTCATTTATGCTCAAATATTTTTCTTCTTCTGGATTCAAGTCAAGCAAAAATAATGTATGAAGAGCTAAACTCAAATTGTCCTTTAAAACATCATAAGGAGTTTCAACATTTTCATTTTCTAATGGAATGCTTGTCGTTTTTCCAAATTTATATATTTGAAGTCCAGTAATCCCAACTGCCGTAATAATTGAAGCGTTATGAATAATATTACACTTTATACCTTCCTTTTTAGCCCTCAAAAACAAATCAATGTGTGTTGTTGCAACTAAAGGGTCTCCAGCAATCAATAAAGCAACATTTTTTATTTTTGCATTTTCTAAAATTTCATTATTGTCTGATTCGACAAGATTTCTTCTTGCTAAAACAATTTTTTTTCCAAAAAATTTTTCCAAATCCTGTTTTTTGCAATTCAAAATAGAAGTATAATCTTCTAAATAAACAACATCACATTTTTTTACAGCTTCAAGTCCGTTAATGCTGATGTCTTTTTCATTGCTTAATCCAAGACCGATGAAGTAGAGGGACATTTTGATTGGAATTATTTTAAGTTTTAAATTACTTTGCTGTTTTTTATATAAAATTTAAGAAAGATTAAATATGAGTTTTTTTGGCAAAAAACTCAATTAAAGCAGCTTTTTTGGCGAAAAGCAGCTTAAAATAAGCTTAATTTTGGAATTCTAGTTTTTTAGTACGAAAAAAACTATAAAACGGTATTAAATCAGTTTGTTGGCACAAACTAATTCTAAAAGGGTAACTATAGAACAGCAATATAAGCATTTCGGTATTTGAAAGTTTATATTGTAAAATATAAATGAAAACCACTGGGCTAGGGGAAAAGGGGGAAGATAAAAATGGATTTTTTAGTTGAGAGTGTAATAAAACAAGCTGCAGATACAAGCTTGAGTTTTGAAGTCGGACAAGCAAACATAAAAGTTATTGGAGTTGGCGGAGCTGGCAATAATATGGTTGGATGGCTCTACAAAAAAGGCATCAAAGGTGCTGAAATAATAGCATGCAATACTGATAAGCAACATTTAGGCGTTATAGACGCTGATCGCAAGTTCTTAATTGGAAAAAGTGTAACTCGGGGATTAGGCTGTGGTGGCTTTCCTGAAAAAGGGGCTGAGGCAGCAAAAGAATCGATGAATGAGTTAAAAGAAAGCTTAAAAGGAGCTGATATGGTTTTTGTATGCGCTGGAATGGGCGGCGGCACAGGAACAGGCGCTGCTCCGGTTGTAGCGCATATTGCAAAAGATACAGGCGCAATAATAATTGGAACTGTTACTATGCCTTTCAAAATAGAAAGGGCAAGAGTTGACAAAGCAGAGTTTGGGTTGCAGCAATTAAGACAAGTTTCTGACACAGTTATAGTTATTGACAACAACAGATTAGTCCAAATTGCCGGGAATTTACCTATACAACAGGCATTTGCAGTAGCTAACGAGCTAGTTGCCACAATGATCAAAGGCATAGTTGAAACAATTGCAGTACCCTCTCTAGTTAATCTTGATTATGCTGATGTCAAAGCGATAATGCAAAATGGAGGAGTTGCAGTTATTGGAGTCGGCTCATCTGACACTAACAATAGAGTTGAGGAGGCTGTCAAAGGAGCTCTAGCAAACCCGTTGCTTGAAGTTGATTACAGAGGTGCAACAGGCGCTTTAATTCATGTTGTCGGCGGACCAGATATGACTCTTGACGACATAAACAGAACAGGAGAACTTGTGACAGAAAGCTTAGATGATGATGCAAATGTCATTTGGGGCGCTCGAGTTGTTGATGATATGAAAGGCAGAATCACAGTTATGACAATTATCACAGGCGTTAAAAGCCCTTGGGTGCTTGGGAAGGTTGATTACTCAAGGCCATCACAAGCAGCAGTTGCAGTTTCACATGAGCTTGGAATTGAATTAGTTCAATAAAATTTGTGATAAAAAGGTGAACTAACAAATTCAATCCGCCTTCGGCAAAATATTGTGCTCGGTTTTGCTGTTCTGCCACATCGCAAAACCTCGCCAATTCATTAAATGTTCGAGGCGAAATTTTAATGGCAGAAAAAAATTTCGCCGAGACTAAATTTTGTCGCGAAGCGACAGATTTAAAATTAAAATAAGTAACCAAAAACAATTTGGCAAAAAAACAAATTTCCTAATCACCCCTTTAGTCTTTGTGGTGAGATTGTTTCTTTGCCTTCATTAGAAAACCACCCCCAACGTTTTTTTATATGAAGGCAAGCGGTGGCTCAGCGATGGGCCACATTTTCTTTATTTGGTATTAGCTAATAGACTTTTAATTTATTTTACATTTTTGAAATTTTTTAAATTTTGAAAAAATTGTTGTTGAATCAAATTTATGCTGAATGAGTTTATAGTCCCCCAACTTAATCTTTCGACTTCTTAGTTCTAAGAAATGTATTCTGCATCACAATAAAATTTAAATACTTAATATATATTTAATATATATTAAATGAGAACAAT
>JACPMP010000005.1 GCA_016185915.1 Candidatus Woesearchaeota archaeon | reverse complement strand
GTGTCTACGCTTAACTCCAAATTCAAGGCTGACGAACCTGTGAATATTAAGAATACTTTCTTGCTTTGGTCAAAAATTATTTTTGCTGTTTGCGACCATTCATGGTCGAAGTGAGATTCATCTATGAGTATAAATATTTCCTTGTCTAAGGCAGCCAAAGAAGTCCTATGGACATTTTGAATATAAACATTGATTACATCAAGTATACTTTTACCTAAGTAAGCTTTTAATTCATCAGTGGAAAAGTACAGCACCCTATCCTGGCTTACATTTTTTACATTCCTGATATGCTCATAAATTTGAAAGAGGATTGTGGTTTTTCCAACGCCTCTCAGGCCCGGAAGTATAATGAGCCTATTCTCTATATTGCCTAATTTTTCACCCATAATAAAATCATCAACATGTTTCTTGATTCTTATGTAGGTTCTTCTATGCCTTAATGGTATTCCGTTGGCTTGAGTGTTGCTCTTTGCCAAAAGTGGAGTTTCACTTAGCTTGGCTAAGATATATTTCACTAATGCTTCTTGCTCTTTCTCTTCCATCTCATTTAAACATTTAAATGTATAACATTTTATAAATCCTTATACATTGAAATGTATAAGCTATATTTAAATGTTTTGATTGGTATACTATTATTTTCTATATAGAAAAATAATTTCGCACATCAAAACCCAAACCTTTAAATATCTAAATCCACTCTTTTTTTCAAGGGGGTTTTATGCTTAAACTTGGCATTTTAGCGTCGACAAAGGCAACTGATATGCAGGCCATAATTGATGCTATAAACTCCAAAAAGCTCAATGCAGTTATTTCTGTTGTTATAAGCAACAAAAAGGATGCTTATGCTTTGGAAAGAGCAAAAAAGCATAACATAAGAGCTGTTTTTATTGATAGCAAGGGCAAGGAAAGAGAGCAATACGATAAAGAAGTAGCAAGGGCAAGGAAAGAGAGCAATACGATAAAGAAGTTGCTGAAGAGCTGGATAAAAATAAAGTAGATTTGATTTTGTTAATAGGGTACATGAGAGTTTTAAGTGCATGGTTTGTTAATAAATACAAAGATAAAATTATGAATATACATCCAAGTTTACTGCCGGCATTTGCTGGCGGAATGGATAAAGATGTGCATCAAGAGGTTTTAAATTCTGGGGTAAAAGTTACAGGATGCACATTGCACTTTGTTGATGAAAGCGTTGACGGAGGACCAATCATAATGCAAAAAGAAGTGAACATAAATAAAAATGAAACTGTTGATTCATTGAAAGCAAAAGTGCAAAAGGCAGAGCAAGAAATTATTTTGAAAGCGATAGATTTATTTGCCAAAGGAAAAATAAAGGTTCAAGGGAAAGAAGTCATTATAAAATAAAATGGAAGCGATTGAGTCAAAACCAGCGTGGTGGAAAGATAAAAAGCTTTTAGCAGGATTTATATTAGTTTTTTTAAGCATTGCTTTAGGACTTTATGGGAAAGGGCTTTTTATTGTGAAATTCTATGAGCCTGTTTATTTGATTACAGGATTGTCCTTATGGGTTTCTAGCTGGATTTTATTATTGTTGGGAATATTTTTGGTAGGATGGGAAACAGTAAAAATGATTCAAATGCGCATAAACCACCATGTGAGGAAAACTGTCAAGGGAACTTATGAGTACACAAAAGGATTGCCAAAAAAAGGGTATAATTACACAAAAGGGCTCCATAAAAAAGGGATAGGAAAACTAAAAAAGTCGTTAACAAAATGATTAAAACAGCGCTGATATCAGTATCAAACAAGGAAGGCATTGTTGATTTTGCAAAAGAAATTGCCAAGCTTGGCATTAAAATAATTTCAACTGGAAAAACAGCAAAAGCGCTAAAACAAAATAAAATTGGCGTCACTTTAGTTTCTGAAATTACAAAATTTCCTGAAATGCTCGATGGCAGGCTCAAGTCAATTCATCCCAATATTTTTGCCGGAATATTGGCGGACAAAAAAAACAAAAAGCATCTCAATGAACTAAAAAAATTAAAGATTGAAACTATTGATTTGGTCATTGTTAACTTTTACCCCTTTGAGGAGCCAATGGGAAAAAAGTTAAGGATAAAAGATACAATGGAAAATATAGATATTGGAGGTCCTGCTTTAGTGAGGGCTGCTGCAAAAAACCATAAAAATGTTTTAGTTGTAGTTGATATAAATGACTATGTTTCAGTTCTCAATAAAATAAAGAATAAAAAAATAAGCGATAACGACAGAATAAACTTAGCGGCAAAGGCATTTTCCTACACTGCACGATACGACACAATAATCAATAATTATTTCAACAATCTTGCAAAAAACCAGTTTCCAGACACACTTAACCTTACGTTCAAAAAAATACAAGATTTAAGGTATGGGGAAAATCCGCACCAATCTGCTTCTTTCTACAGTGATGTTGCTGTGAATGAAAGCTGTGTTTCAACAGCAAAGCAACTGCAAGGCAAGGAATTGTCTTTCAACAATATCCTTGATGTTGATGCTGCATTTGAACTGACTAAGGAATTTGAAAAGCCAACTGCGGCTGTCATCAAGCACACAAATCCAAGCGGAGTTGCTTCTGCTTTTACTATAGAAGAGGCATATAGGAAAGCGCATGAAACAGATTCAACATCCGCATTTGGCAGCATAGTTGCTTTAAATAGAAACTGTAATATGGAAACTGCGAAGCTAATGAAGCCATTATTTATTGAGGTTGTAATATGTCCAAAATTTGAAAATGGCGCTTTAGAAATTTTAAAAGAAAAGAAAAATTTGAGGTTGCTGGAAACAGGAGAGATAAAAAAAGATGAAGTTGAATATGACTTAAAGAAAGTATGCGGTGGGCTTCTTCTGCAAACCAATCATTATCCTGAAATAAAAGAGAGAGATTTAAAAATCGTTTCAAAAAGAAAGCCAACGAAAGAAGAGATAAAAAACTTAATTTTTGCGTGGAAGGTCAATAAGCATGTAAAATCAAACTCAATTGTTTTGGCAAAAGAGAATGTGACTGTCGGAATAGGCGCAGGGCAAATGTCAAGGGTTGATGCTGTCAAGTTGGCTATAATGAAATCTGAAAGCAAAAGCCATGGCGCTGCAATGAGTTCTGACGCATTCTTTCCATTTAGGGATGGTATTGACGAGGCAGCAAAAGCTGGCATCACAGCGATAATACAGCCAGGCGGCTCAATAAGAGATGAAGAAGTTGTAGATGCTGTCAATGAATACAATATTGCTATGGTATTTACTGGGACAAGGTTGTTTAGGCATTAAATCCAAATATTTAAAAGCATAATTCATTCTCAATAATAAATGCCATTAGAAATTTTTTTAATTAATTATTTCAGTGCTTTATTAAACCTATTCAAAGAACTATGGCTTTTCTTTTTACTCGGCTTAATAATTTCAGCTTTAATTCAGGAATTTGTTTCTACCAAAAGATTATTGCAATATTTTGGCGGAAATGATTGGGCTTCATTATTAAGAGCAACAACTGCCGGGTTGTTTGTTTCTGTCTGCAGCTGTGGAGCAATCCCTGTTTCAGCAACTTTAAGGGAAAGGGGGGCATCAACTGCCTCTGCATTGACTTTTTTGCTTGCAGCTCCTTGGGGCGGACTTTTGCATGTTCTTTTAATTTCTGGATTTATAGGAGTCAGAAATACTGCAATATTGTTGATTTTTTCTTTATTAACTGCCTTTATTGTTGGCTTAATATTGGCGAAATTCGAAAATAAGAATTTAATTGAAACAAGCATTCCAAAAAAGCACAAAAAAGGAGAAAAAAGATTGTGTGTTGAATGCGTTGATGTTGAGCAAATGAGGTTAAAGCATGAAAATGAGGGTGTTGGTAAAAGAATTTTTTATTGTATGCCAAAAAACATGTGGCAGATTTTCAAGAATGTCGGAAAATACATAATAATAGGATTATTCATAGCGGCTGCATTAAAGGTGTTTGTTCCATCGGATTTAGTTACTAAATATTTAGGCAACGGCAATAATTACTTGCCTGTATTAATTGCTGTGCCAATAAGTGCTGTTTTGGAATTAGCATCAGAAGGGCTTGCTATCTTAGGCGGTCAACTTTACCAGTTAGGAGCTTCTCTTGGAGTTGTTTTTATCATAATGATGGTGGGTGTTGCAACAGATTTTACAGAGCTTTCAATGATATTGGGAAAGTTTGGCAAGAAATGTGCAATTGCTTATTTGCTGACAGCAACCTCAATTGCTATATTATTTGCTTGGATGATTAATGTGATTTTTTGAATTATTTTAAAATTAAAATTATAAAAAACGTTTAATAAAAATGCAAAATTGGGTATATTTTGTTTTGATTGCAGAAGGCATATGGTCAATTTGCATGCTCATAGACAAATTTGCCATTTCAAAACAACACATTAAAAATCCTTTAGTTTTTATAATACTTAATGGGGCAATGAATGTTTTAATAATATTTTTATTGCCGTTTTTTAGTTTTGCATCTTTAAAGTTTAATGATATTTTAGTCGCTTTGGCGTCAGGAATATTTCTAAGTCTTGCGGTCATTGTGTATTATAAAGCAATACAATATGAAGAAATATCCAGGATTGCAATTTTGTTTCAGCTAGGACCAATTTTTGCGCTGATTCTTTCATATTTTCTAATTGGAGAAATATTAACAAAGAATCATTTGATTGGATTCTTCTTTCTTCTCGGCGCTGGATTGATATTTTCATACAAAAAAACAGAAGTAAGCTTTAAGATAAGTACGGCTTTTTACTTAATGGCTTTTTCTATGTTGCTGGGCACTATCGGGGCAATAGCTGCAAAATACATCTATAGCATTACAGATTTTTGGAATGCTTTTTTATGGCTTCGCATTTCAGGATTTACAGCTTTGCTTGTTTTGCTTTTGCCTTCTGTAAGAAAAGAGCTTGTCACAACTTTTAGGCAAACGAGTCCTAAAATAAAGAGATTAATGCTGCTCAAGATGGTGATAGATTTTTCTGCTTTTGTATTTGCAGGTTATGCTTTAAAGAATAGTCCTGTTTCATTGGTGACAGCATTAAGCAGCTCAGTGTTGCCATTATTCGTGTTCGTGCTGATTTTAATTACTTCAATTTACATTCCAAGCATTGTAAAGGAAGAAATAGACAAAAAAGCTATTCTAACAAAGTTATTAGCTATTGTGCTTATAATATTAGGCATTATCTTTGTTAATATATGAATTGTAAATGATTCTATTGTGAATAAAAATACTTAAATATCACTTGAATAAACCAATCAAAAACCACAACTTTTATAAACTTAACAATTGTTAACTAGAACTATGGCAGAAGAAACACAAACTGTGCAGGAAACTATTAAAAAATATAAAATAGAGCATGATAGGCCAAATTGCATAGGTTGTGCTGCATGCGCTGCTGTAGCGCCTGATTTCTGGACAATGCATGAAGACGGCAAATCAGACATTGTTGGATGTAAGAAAAGAGACGATGAATGGGAAGAACTTGATATTGAAGAGAAGAATTACCAACTAAATAAGGAAGCTGCTGATTCTTGTCCAGTGAATGTGATTCACATCACAAACAAGGAAACAGGAGAGAAAATAATTTAAACACTTGAATTTCTTGATTTTTAATGAACAAATGCCCAAAATGCGGTTCTGAAAATATTAAGTTTTATAAGTATTTAGGCATAAAAACGCTTAAATGCAGCAACTGCGGCTTTGATGAAAGCTCTGTTTATGAAGTGTTTCCAGAGCAAAAAACGAGCCAGAAAGCAAAAGGAAAGTATGCGATTTACAAAAAAGGCGGCTCTCAAAGGACAAGAAAGAAATAAAACAATATGGAGTTTCAATAAGAAATTCAAAAATAAAACTCATTAAGGAAAATCCCAATAACTAAAATATAATAAAAACAATCCAAAATAAAAATCAAAAATTTAAATTCAATAAAAAAACCAATAACAAAAATTTCATTAAAATAAAACTCAATAATCAAAATCCAATAATTAAAAATTTCAATAATTCAAAAATAAAAAAATTTTCGTGATTTTTAAAAATAAAAGTTAATGTGTTGTGTAAGGTAAAAACAAATCACAAAAAAGATTAATTTCACAGTCGAATGCGAGTGAGCTTCGTTCTAAGCGAACTCGCTCACAATTGACACAAAAACATTAAAAAATGATTATTAAAAATGGATAAAGTTTTGGCATTGACAATAGCAGAAATAGTGAAGGGCTGGGTGATAGGAAGCGCCTCGGGAATTTTTGTTTTTCTGCTTTTTGGCACTGAAACACTAAAGGAGTTTATTCTTTTCTTAATTTTAACTCTTACAATCTCTTTTATTGTGATTTATAAAATCAATAAAAAGATTTATCAAATTTAAAAATATATTGGCATTAAAATCAAAAGGTGTTTTCATTGGACATTAAATCATTAACCAACAGATTCACTATTTATCATTACATGATTTTTTTTCTTATAATTTTGCATCTTGTGAGTGTATTTTTTTATGATTTTGGATTTAAGGCATTGACTCCTGTTTTAATTATAGTAATTACGGCAATCATTCTGGATTTGGTAATAGAACATTTCAAATACAAAACTTGGTCATTTCCGCAGAGTGCTTTGATTTCTGGCTTATTTATAGGCGGATTATTAACGCAAAATCTTCAATGGTATGTTTATGTGTTGGCTGGTATAATTGCAATTGTTTCAAAGCATTTAATCAAATTCCAGCAAAAACATATTTTTAATCCAGCTAATTTTGGAGTTTTGCTTGTTTCAATTTTTTTTGGAGCTTCACATACTTGGTGGATTTCTTCACCTTTAATTTTAGTATTGATTTTTGGCATTTTTGTAATCTGGAGGTTGAAAAGATTTGATTTGACAATAAGCTTTTTAGTGAGTTATTTTGTGATTAATTCAATAATAGAATTATTTGGAGGAAGCAATTTTAATGATATCTTTTTGACTTTAATTAATGGCGGAGTTATTTATTTCTTCTCAATGTATATGTTAATAGAGCCAAGAACAAATCCCACTACAGGAATAAAGCAAAGAATTATTTATGGGATTTTAGTTGCAATAGTATTTATTATATTGCACTTCTATATTCCAAGACATGATTTGCCTTTGGCATTAGCTGTTGGAAATGTTTTTGTTCCGATATTGAATAGGTTTAAGTTTGAGAGATGAATAAAAATAATAATGATATAAAGATTTTTTTGGTAATTTTTACATTTATACTAATCCTCAGTTCTTGTTCTCCTCAGAAAGAGGTTAAAAATCAAATAGTGAACTTATTAAATGATTCTCAGATAAAGGAAGTGATAGCATTAGGCAAGGAAAATGAATTTATTGAAAACTATAGAATTTATGAAATTTCTCCAAATGTATTTATAATTCAAAGCAATGGAACTTTTTATGACTCAAAAAAAGGAATCATTGTCTCTGAAGTATTAAAAAAATTCTATTCATCAGTAAATGATAAATACGACTTTGTTGCAATATTAACGGTTTACGAGGGTTATGGAGATACTGCAGGTATAGTAAAAAGCGATATTAAAGGTGTAGGACTACAAACGCCAATTGATAATAGACAATTGTTCGGATTGAAAACTAGTAAGTTATTGGGATTTACTATAACAAATAATATTGATAAGTATATTGATGTTTATACTAACATTGAGCCGATTCTTTTTGAGCTATATCATTATTGGGCGATGTATCTGGGTGACCAATATAATTGTGATAAAACATGCAAAACGGGACTAAAAATAAATCGAATTGGTCACTGGGATATAACAGTCGATACATCAACATTTGAAGCAGAAAAAAGATTTGTGGACCCGGCAGGCGGTGGCTCTTTTAAAGATAATAATGACGGGACATTTACCTACATTGGGACTTCGACACCTGTCAACGGTGATACTGCCCGTTTCAGTGACGTGACGCTTTATCTAATGGGCTTATTGCATCCTTCCAAGGTAAACCCCGCTACTATATTTATACCCCATGAAAATTTACCGGAAAGCTTTAGTACAGCAGAAGATATTGGGAAAAAATTTAATGGGACTAAAAGATTGCTTACAATAGACGATTTGATATCTTTAGGAGGAGAAAGGATTCCTTCATATGAAAATTCCCAAAAGAAATTTTCTATGGCTTTTGTGCTTGTTTTGGACCAAGGACAAGATGCATCAGAGGCACAAATCCAAAAAATGAAATATTTTGGAAGAAACTTTCCTATTGTTTGGAATAAAGCTACACGTGGATTATCAACTTTGAATGGAGAATGAGATATAAGTAGTAAATGTATAATGTATAGATTCTGAATTAGCCAAGTAAACGGATTTTTCCACCACCTTGTATAAAATATTCTAGAGTTGCCAACTTTTGATATAGTAGCAAGTCTATTAAAATAGTTAAAAGAAATAAAATTATAAGATTAAAAATTATTTTATTTCTGTTGCTGAATTTGTACTTTTTTGAAATTTTCTCTCCATAAAATATTGCAAATAGGGCTAATGGTATTGTGGCAAGAGCTAATAACCCAAAAAATCCATCTTTATCTGGAATCATACTATTGCCATATACAAAAGTTTCAAAAAATTCACCTGAGTATGTAAAAACAGCAAACAAATTATAAAAGCCAAAAGGAACAAAAAACCCTATAAAACTCTGAATATATCCAAAAATGCTTCCGGTTTTTGATATTGTAAAAAGTAAGAGGTATAAAATTGTGAGGCCTAACCACCATACCCAGAGTCTCAACCAAAGGAGGTACTTAAATTTATCTGGAGTGATATCATATGTTGCTTTTTCCATATTCAGCACTACTTCCTAAAAAAATCATTACCTATTTATTCTTTTCGATATTCTCTTTTGCGAATTGAAGGAATTGGAAGATGGGTGAATTGTTTTTGTTATTTTTATTGTGTTTTTAGTTAATGGGCAATTGAAATGTTTGTTTAACTAGTTATTATCCCTTCTTTCGCACTTCTTTCCACTCCTCTTTATCATATTCTGGAAAATAAGCATCTCCTTCAAAATCTTCATCAATAAAAGTTAGATACATCCTATCAGCTATTGGCAGAAATTCTCTAAAAATTTTTTCTCCCCCTATTATCATAACTTCTTTATTTCCTTCAGCAGTTTTTAATGCTTCTTTTACGGAATGGACTATAATGCAGCCTTCTGCCTTGTAATTTTTATCATGTGTTATAATAATATTTGTTCTATTTGGCAACGGTTTACCGATTGACTCAAATGTTTTTCTCCCCATTACGACTGGCTTTCCTAATGTAAGCTGTTTAAATCTTTTCATGTCTTCAGGCAATCTCCAAGGCAGAGAATTATTTTTTCCAATAATTCTGTTTTTTCCCATTGCAGCGATTAAAGAGATTATCATTTTTATTTTCGATTTTTATAATATATAAGTGAGCTAATGAGCGAACCTAAAATACGCCGTAGGCGGATTGAAATTTATTTTTTAATTAATTTCAATAATGTTTTAGTTAAAGTTATCCTTTAGTTAATGTATTTATTTCTTCTTGCCTTTGACAATAAGGCAATTTCAAAATCAATTATTTTCTTTATTCTTTTTAATACTTTTCCTTTGAAATAAATTTTGTAATCACTCATGCTTACTAAACAATCTTTATATAATCTGCGAACTTGCTCTTTTGTTATGGAAAAGCCAAAGGAAAAAGGAGCTTATTTTAAGGTTTCTGATAAAAAATACCCAGAAGTAGATCTGCCAAGATGGATGCAGCAATTAGAAGAAGAGGAATAATTCTATATTTTAAGCAGTTCATCATCTAAGTAAATTGTAGGATTCTTAAATACTTGGTCTAAATGTATAATGGCGTAAATATTGCCTCCAAACCAGTAATTAGAGCCGATGCCAATATGAGCTGTTCCTAATGTTTTGTCGTCAACAATCATTGCCCCTATTATTGAGGCCTTTGGATTTAATCCAATACCTAACTCACATATTCTTCTTACATTGCCTGGATTTTTTGCAACGCCTGCTGCCCACTTTAAAGTGTTTTCAAGTTGCCTTGCCTCTTCATGGCCTTTGATTTCAGTTATGTTGCCGTTTTGTATAGTTAATTCTATTGGATTCCTGATCAAAATTGTGTGCTCATGCGTTCTTGATGAGCCGTCAATAACTATCCTTCCTTCTATTCTTTTTCCATTTGGAGGGGCATAAACCTCTCCAGCTGGAAGATTTCCTCCAGTTCCAGGCATTGCATAATTTCCATCAGCTGCAATCGCCTTTATTCCACTTTTATTATAATATAAATCCGTTCCGGCAGGAGTTGTTATATGCACTTCCTTTGCATTTTCCAATTTTTGCCTTATTTCTTCATGCTGTGTCTGCAATGGCTTGTAGTTGACATCTATAGCTTTCAATATTAAATCTATATTGCTTGTGGCTAAATCGCCTAAGCTCATTGCAGAAATAAAGCGATGTTGTCGCTTTGAAACCCATCTCCTGAAGCTTTTGCCAAGTTCCTGTATATTCCCTAACTTATCCGACATGTTCAAAATAATTATATTGCCTGATTTAATTTCAGACAAACTGCGTATTACGTCTTCGTCAGAAATGTCACCTCTTGACTTAACTTCCTGCAAGATTAATTTTGCGTCCAGCTTGAGTTGCTCTGCTGCAAGGTAATAGGCGCATGATAAAACAGCTGCTGCATTTCTGTTTTCATAACCTATGTCACCTACAATAAGCACTTTCTCATCTTTTACAGCCAAGCAGGGTGTAAATACTTTTTTCAAAGAAAGAGCAACTCTACATGCTAAGTCATAAAGATTATGCTCTTTAAGCCATTTCAAAGATTCGAGTGTTTCCATTAGGTTTTTGGTGTAGAAGTTAATTTTTAAAGTTTTGGGTAATTTATTTTTAATATTTATGTAAAGATGTATTTGAGTTAATAATTATTTTTGACATGAAGAAAATTACTATTATTTTACATTGCGTCTAATATTTACAAGGTCTGGGTAATCGCGAAAATATTCTGGCGGTATTATATATTCACACTCTTTCATTTTTCTTAGCATTTGCGTAATTTGTAATTCGAGTATAGTTTGGTCTGCCCTTAATTTTGTAGCTCTAGTAGCTAATTTTCCAACATTTGTTATTCTCTCATTAATTGTATCTGCCACCTGGCTTACTGTTTGTTTTGAATCAACATCGTCCAACTCTTTTTTTATTCTTTCATATCTGATTAATAATTTACCTAATTCTTGTTGATACCACTCTTTTGACCTTGGTTTTCCGCCAAGCCACTCATAAATACTATCTAAAAAACTCATAATTAGAATCATTATAGTTAAGTATATTAAACTTTCTAAATGAGATTTTCAGTAATGTTTTTATAATTGTTAAGAAATAATAGATTTAATATGCAAATATGGCTCAAAGTTTTAATTTTCATTGCATTATTTCTCATAATCTTTTCTTTATTTACATTTTACATGTCAATACATCCACAAAAAATAATAACAGACCTTGAACCTTCTGATTTAGGATTAAAATATGAAGAAGTCAGCTTTAAAAGTGCTGATGGAATCAAATTAAATGGCTGGCTTATCCCAAACAATAAAACAAAAGCAACAATCATTGTGATGCACGGCTATCCTGCTGATAAAGCAAATCTTCTTGGAATAGCTGAATTTTTGGTAAAAGACTTCAATGTATTCTTGTTTGACTTTAGAAGTTTTGGAAAAAGTGAGGGGAAATATACCACAGTTGGCTATCTTGAAAAAAATGATTTGTTAGGAGCAATTAATTATTTGGAAAAAGAGAAAAATATAACTAAAATTGGACTCTATGGTTTTTCTCTTGGTGGAGCGGTCGCCTTAATGGCAAATAACGAAAATGTAAAAGCAA
>JACPMP010000022.1 GCA_016185915.1 Candidatus Woesearchaeota archaeon | reverse complement strand
TTATATTATTGCCTTTTGTATTTGCAGATACCTTGTCATATTCGGTTGTTATAGGTTATGATAACGGAGCGCTCTCACTCAAAGATGTTTTGCTGATAAAAGCTTCACCCATGCCTGCTTCTGAAACTGGAGAGTACAAAGCTAGAATTTTATCTTTTAAGGGAGATGTTCTATTTGAGACTGCATTTAATGTGAATTTAGAGCCTTTTTACAGCATGCCTTTAAGCAAAGAAACTGTCAAGCCCCCTCAAAAACTGACAAAAACTACTTTTGACTTGGTGCTGCCGTATTATGCAAATGCAAAAAGCATTCAAATACTGAAGAACAATAATCTGCTTCTTGAAATTGATTTAAGCAAATTTTCAACATGCAATGAAAACAAGGTTTGCGACGGCTCTGAGTCTCTTGAGGCGTGCCCTGGTGATTGCACTTGCGGAAATAATGTTTGCGATGCAAATGAAAACTATATGATATGCTCTTCTGACTGCCCACCAAAGCAAAATGGCTCAGCTATTTCCAAAAATTTATTTTTATATTTTGGAATTGGTTTTATAATTCTAGTTATTATAGTCCTGTTTTTGAAAAGAGGAAGTTTGGGCAAGAGCAAAACTTTCAGGCGTAACATTAAGTAAATTTATTGACCTGCTTAAAGAGCACAACGTTTATCTAAATCTGGAGAAAGAGGATGTTGAGCAGGCTCTCAAAACTGCTAGAAAAGTGCTTTAAAAGTATATTATAATTTATAAAATTACGTTGGAGATGGCAGGGGAAGGGCTTAAACGATTTTAACATTATGCCTGATTAAGTCTTTTTTTAATTGCCGTACATTTTTGTATAGAACACCCTTAATGCCAAATTTTCCTGCTCTTTGGATATTCTCAATCTTATCATCAACTAAAATACAATCTTCAGATTTGCATTTTAATTTGCCAAGAACAAATTTGTAGATTTTATTTTCTCTTTTTACCAATCCAACTTCGTTAGAGAAAACTGCTACATCAAAATATACATTTAGATTAATTTTCTTTCTTATCGCATTTGTCATTTCGTTGAAATTATCGGACAATAAAGCCGTTTTATATTCACTTTTCAGATTTTTTATTAATATAAAAATACAATCATTAAGAGTTGTTACGGAATTGAAGATATACAAATAATCATTTATATTATTATCCGCATTAAACTCTTTAAACATACTGCGTAGAACCGTTTCACTATTCATTTTTCCTAGAATCAGTTGCAGCTCACGTTTTTTATAAGATTTAATAATGAGTTTACTATTTTTACCAAGTATCTTCTGCAAACCATCTGATATTGACTTAGTAAATTCTTCAGCACATACACCAAACCAATCAAAAATTATTGCTTTTATCATTATGTATAATAATACTTCCCACTTTCCTTTTGTTCCTTATCCAATCTCGAGTCTAATTTATTAACTCTTGGCCTGTTTGTTTCTGGGTCCCTTCTTAAAGTAATTCCAAGCTCCTTCAAAAACTTGTTCATTCCATCTTCCATTTCAAATGGTCCTGTGACATTTCCTTCAATCGCTGGTTTGCCTTCAAAAACAATCAATTTATCGCTTATGTAGTCAACAAACAATAAGTCATGGTCAACAATTAAAGCTGATGCTCCCTTTTGCTCTATAAAATCCCTTATCACTTTTGACAGAACAAGCCTTTGCTCTGAATCAAGATAAGCAGATGGCTCGTCAAGCAAGTACAAGTCAGCATCTTGTTGAAGGCAATGTGCAATCGCAACTCTTTGGAGTTCACCTCCTGACAGCTCATTTAATTTTTTTAACGATAAAGGAACAATATTTAATGGATGAATAATTTGATTTTCAAATCTGTTAAAAGCGGTCTTTAAGACATCAACGACCAAATCATCTGAAACTTCCAAATATTGTGGCTTATAGCTTACTGTTACCTTTTTTGTAATCTCACCTTTATCTTGTTTTAAAACATTAGCCAAAATCTTAACAAAAGTTGTCTTTCCAATTCCATTCTCACCTAAAATGCCGATAATTTCGTTCTTGTGCATCGTGCCTTTATGTGCTTTTAAACTAAAGTTGCCAAGTTTCTTTTCAATACCTTCCCATGAAGTTATTGCCTCTTTTGTATGCTTTTTCTTTATAGGCGGCTTTTCAGCAAACTTTATTGTTGAGTCCCTAAACCTTACATTCTCCTCTTTTATGTAGCCTGAAAGATAAACATTAATTCCGTTTCTTACTGGCTTTACCCCGCTAACTACACCATATGCATCCTCTTTTCCATACATCAAATGAACTAAATCTGCAATGTAATCCAGAATTATTAAATCGTGTTCTACAACTAAAACAGCATTGTCTTGATTTATTAATGATTTGATGAATTTGCTGATATTTATTCTTTGTTTTATATCTAAATAACTTGTTGGCTCATCAAAAATGTATAAATTTGCATTCTTTAAAACAGTTGCTGCTATTGCAACTCTTTGCAATTCGCCTCCTGAAATTTCTGTGATATCATTATTTAATACTTCATTTATTTGTAATTCATTTGCAATTTTTTTTAATTCACTTTTTTCATCAACCTTTTTTAATAATTCAATAACCTTTCCCTTCGTTGTTTTTGGGATTAAATCAACTTGTTGGGGTTTGTAAGCAACCTTTATTTCTCCATGTTTTATCTTTTCAAAAAAACCCTGTGCTTCAGTTCCTTTAAAAAATGATATTAGCTCATCATAATCTGTTTCATGTTTATTCCAGTCGCCAAAATTTGGCTTTAAAATGCCAGCTAAGACTTTAATTGCAGTTGATTTTCCTATTCCATTAACGCCAAGGATTCCAGTAACCCTGCCAAATGTTGGGGTTGGCAATGAGTAAAGCACAAACTCATTTTCGCCGTAGCGATGAATTGGATTTGTTTTCAGTTCTTCTGGCAAATTAATTATCTTTATTGAATTGGGAGCTGCTTTTGGGCAAATTCCACATCCTGTGCACAAATGCTCGTCTATTGAGAGCTTGCCATCTGCTTCAATCTTTATGCATTCCTTTCCTGTCCTGTTGACAGGGCAAATGCTTTGAATATGCAATTTTTGCTGCATGTCCTTCAGCTTCTCGTTGTCAACAATAGCTATTCGTGTCATTTTAGGGGTATAAGTAAAGAAGTCACTAGAAAAATACTGGTTTTTTATTTTGTATCAATTTTTTAAGCATCTT
>JACPMP010000021.1 GCA_016185915.1 Candidatus Woesearchaeota archaeon | reverse complement strand
GCTTATAGGATGTCCCTTTGCTTTCAAACCACCGCTTGTATTAACTGGCAGCTTTCCATCAATGTTGGTTATACCTTCTCTTATTAACTCTTTCCCTTCACCTTTTTTGCAAAAACCTAAATCTTCATAAGAAATAAGCTCAACTGAAGTGAAAGCATCATGAATTTCTGCAATATCAATATCAGATGGAGTGACTTCAGCTTGCTTATAGGCCTCTTCTACAGCCAGCTTTGTTGCATCCCATGATGCCATGTATTCACTTTCAAAAGCAGACAATCTATCCACAAATAAAGATGATCCTACTATTTCAATATTAGTTTTGTCTTTTGTTAAGATGACTGCAGCAGCACCATTAACTGACAAGCTGCAATCAAATAACCTTAAAGGAGAAGCAACAACAGGAGATTTTTTTATTTGCTTTAAAGTAACCTCTCTCTTGTAAAACCTTGCTTTAGGGTTAAAAAAAGCGTTCTGGTGATTTTTGTAGGCGACTAATGCAAAATCATCAGTTGTTGCGCCATACTTAAGCATGTACTGTTGTGCAACTAAAGCATTCTGAGCAGGAAAATTCATTCCTTCTGTTTGCTCATAAATTCTTTCTGCAGCCATCATAATCTCGTCTGTAATTTTCATCGAGTTGTTAGTTACTAATTTTTCAACACCAATTGTTAAAACATTATTATAATTTAGTTTGTTAGCTGTCCATAAAGCAACTCCACCACCACCACAAACAGCAGTTGCTGTTAATATCGGAACCTTCTTTTTTAAAATACTGCTCAGCACAGAAGAGAATAATCTTTGCCGTTCTCCGTTGTTTTCACTGTCCATAGTTGAAACTACAATGGCATCAATGTCATCAATCTTAAAATCTGCATCATCCAATGCCTCTAAAGTTGCTTCATAAACAAGCTCCTGGCTTGTACTTGTCTGTGCCCCAAATTTAGTCATGCCTACGCCTTTAATATACATAGAATCCACCTTACTTAGAGTATTTAGCTCTGAACTCGGTTTTATTGACAATGGCCAACATCAAAAGAGCTTCTGCCATTAAGTCTTCTTTAACAAATACCTTTCCCTGAAGAATAGCTCCTCTTTCATCTTGAGCTATAAGATTCAATTCAAATCTTACTTCATCGCCAGGTAATATAGGAGCCATGAACTTGACTTCTTTTAACTTATATGCCAAAACATCTTTCTCCTTATGATTTGGAATGTTGCTTCTTGCTAGCAAAGTTGCTGTCTGCCCCAAGCCCTCTACTGTCAAAGCACCAGGCATTATTGGGAAGTCAACAAAGTGCCCTTTGAAAAAATCCTCTCTGCCAGTCAATTTCTTAACCGCTACAATCCTGTTGCTGCTCAAGCTTAGGACTTTGTCTATGAATAAGAATGGCTCGTCATATGGTATAATTTTCTTAATGCCTTCTGCATCAATCTCTCCTTTCTCGTTCTTAAGCTCATTAATCTGTCCCATTTTTCGTTTTTATCAAATTTTTAGTCAATTTAAATAACTTTCTACTATAATAGTTTTTAATATATATATTTAAAGATATTAATTATATTATATACTTTTGACAATAAAAAGTGCAAAATCTTTATATAATGCTATATAAAATTTATGTACATGTTAAACAGCAAAAAGGCAAAGCTTGAGATTAGCCTAAGGCAGAAGTTGCTTATAGACACAATCAACAAGATTCTTAAGCCATTTGAGAAGGCATATACCTTTTCCAAGAATTCTGCTCTTAAAATTAAGGAGACCTTTCCCTCTCTTTACAGGTATTTTGAGGGAGTGTTCAAGCAGCATATACTAACGCCCAGCAAAAACTTTCTTAAGTCATCAAAAATCGAAGACATAGGCAACTTTATAACCACTAATGTAATGAAGAGATTGCCCCATGTTGACGAAACCCATATTGAAGAAATTCTGCACAACCCATCTAATAAATCGTTTTTGGAAACCTTAACTAAAGGGTTTGGAATAAATAGAAGCAAGGAAAGGACTTACACAGTTTTAGGCAATAAGGGATTTAAGAGAATATTGATAGCCAATCGTGGAGAGATTGCTCTCAGAATTATAAGAGCTTGCCGTGAATTAGGTATTGGAAGCATAGTAGTCTATTCTGACCAGGAAAAGAATTCTCTTGCTGTAAAGTTTGCTGACAAATCATACAACATTGGCAAATCGAAAAATTATCTTGAGATTAAAAAAATTGTCAATATTGCTAAACAAAGCAATTGCGATGCAATCCATCCAGGTTACGGATTTTTAGCTGAAAATCCAAAATTTGCTAAGTTATGCGAAAAAAAAGGAATTAAATTTATTGGTCCATCTTCTAAGATGATAGAAAAACTTGGAGACAAGGTAGAAGCTAAAAATGCAATGCGCAAGGTGAATATTCCTATTATTGAAGGTATAAAGGAGGATTTAAAAAATAAGAAACATCTTTTAAGAATTGCAAGAAGAATAGGATTTCCAGTCATTTTAAAGGCATCTGCTGGTGGCGGTGGTAAAGGAATGAGGATTGTTGCTAAAGAAGAGGATATTTTCGATGCTTATGAGGGTGCTAAGAAAGAGGCATTGAATGCCTTTGGTGATGACTCATTATACATAGAAAAATATCTTGAGGAACCTAGGCATATAGAGTTCCAGATATTGGCAGACAAATATGGAAATGCGATACATTTAGGCGAACGAGATTGCAGCATACAAAGAAGGCACCAGAAATTGATTGAGGAAGCACCAAGCCCTGCCTTAGATGAAGAATTAAGAGAAGCAATGGGGAATGCTGCTGTGAATGCAGTCAAAGCAATAGGTTATGAAGGAGCAGGAACTGTTGAGTTTTTACTTGACAAGAATGGGAATTTCTATTTTATAGAGATGAATACAAGAATTCAAGTTGAGCATGGCGTGACAGAAATGGTTACTAACGTTGATTTGGTCAAGGAGCAGGTTAAACTAGCTGAAGGTGCTAAACTTACATACAATCAAGAAGACATAAAGATTGAGGGGCATGCTATTGAATGCAGAATTAATGCAGAAGATCCTTCAAATGATTTTGCCCCATCGCCTGGAACAATTGTTAATTATTTGCCTCCTGGAGGACCTGGAATTAGGGTAAGCAGTTCATGCCATGCTGGTTGCAAGATTTCGCATCATTTTGATTCATTGGTTGCTTTGCTGATTTGCCATGGCAGGACAAGGCAAGAGGCAATTGCAAGAATGAAAAGAGCATTAGGAGAATTCGTAATTGAGGGCATCAAAACCACCACTTCCTTTCATCAATTAGTTTTGAGCAAAAGGCAGTTTTTGAGAGGCAATGTAACAACATCTTTTATAGAGAATAACAAAATTATGGAAGAGCTCAGAGGATTCAAGCCAAAAAAAGAAGTTCTTCCAAAGGAGAAGAAGGTTTTGATTGTGACAACAGCAGTTTCACAATATCTTGCAAAGAAACAAAATAGTATAAATAACAAAAATAAAGTAAATCCATGGGTAATGGCAGCAAGGCAAGAAGCCATGAATGAAGGCAGTTTGGAAGAATAAAATATTAACACAAAGATGTATCAATTATTAAAAACAATTAAAAGCTACAATAAACAAACAGATTGGCATTCTTCTAAGTTTGATGGTTATGATTTAAGCAAATTTTTACTAAAATTTATACATTTACTTAAAGGTAAAAAAGTCTTAGATTTTGGTTGCGGTAATGGCAGAGATTTGGAATCTTTTTATAAAAAAGGATTAAATGTTATTGGTATAGATTATTCTGATGAACTTATCAAGAGAGCAAGAAACAGAGTTAAGAATGTAAATATCTTAAAAATGAATTTCGTAACAAAACTAAGTTTTAAAGATAAAGAATTTGATGGAATATGGGCTTCTGCTTCTCTTCTACACGTACCTAAAAAATCATTAGATAAAGTATTGTCTGAGCTAAGAAGAATTTTAAATAATAGAGGGGTATTATTTATATCAGTAAAAGAAGGAAAAGGAGAAAGAATTATTAAAGACGATTATGGCTATGAGGAAAGATTTTTTTCTTTCTTTAAAAAAAGAGAATTAGTTAATATTTTAATAAAAGCAGGATTTAAAATTCTCCAAGTTTCTGTAGTTACTGATGAAAAATTAAGAGTTGCGTTCCAGAAAAAGAAAATCAAGCAAAATTGGATTTTTCTGTATTGTACAAAGGATCAACAATAAAATGTCGCAATACAAACTTTTCTATTACAAGTCCCTAACCTCAACCCAAGACAAAGCAAAAGAATTTGCCAAAAAAGGATTAGACAATATTATAATTGTTGCAGATAAACAAGCGGAGGGAAGAGGTCGTTTTAAGCGAAAATGGTATTCTGATAAAGGCGGCTTGTGGATGTCAATTTTGTTAAAACCAAAAAATGTTCAAAATTTGCAGTATCTCACTTTTGCTGCCGCAGTTGCTGTTGTTGAATCAATTAAAAAAATTGCTAATTTAAACACCAACATTAAATGGCCAAATGATGTGCATTATAAAGGCAAGAAATTATGCGGCATTCTGACAGAAGGTATTTTTGGAAAAGAGAATTATGTTGTTGTTGGAATTGGGCTTAATGTAAATCAAACTAAATTTCAAAATGAAATAAAAACTACAGCAACTTCATTAAAAGTAGTCAAACATAAAATAATTGATATTCGAAAATTAATGGAAAACATTTTAGATGAATTTTTTTATTTTTACAATAATTATTATGCTACAAATAAATTGAAAAAAATGTTGAATATTTGGAAAAGATATTGCGACACAATGCACAAGGATGTTAAAGTAATAACCAAAACAAAGACATTGCATGGTAAAGTAGTCGACTTCGATAATAAATGTAATCTGTTGTTAAAAACAAAAAGAAACAAAATCATCAAAATCATAGAAGGGGATATTAATGTAAGATACTAGCTTATCTTGATTTTCTTTCTAATACTCTCAGGTATTTTAACAGATTTCATCTTTTTCTTGTCAACAAAAACATTAACTGTGTAGCCCGTAGCCAGCAATTTCCTATCTTTCTTCCT